>JALUBW010000196.1 GCA_027044735.1 Anaerolineales bacterium | reverse complement strand
CGCCTGCGCGCCCTCCCCAACTTGCTGGCAGTGATGGGCAACCACGACGCCGCTGTGTTAGGCAAAATGCCCTTGGGATGGTTCAACGCCGAAGCAAGAAACATGATAGTATGGACTCAATCGCAACTCAGCCCCCAAAATTTAGCCTTTCTGACCCAACTACCTGAAAAAATAATGACCGAGCACGTTTCGCTTGTACACGGCAGCATCCGAAAACCCATAACCGAGTACATCTTCTCCAACAGCATAGCAATAGCCTCAATAGCGCTAATGGAAACACCGTTCGCTTTTGTGGGGCACACCCACCATCCCCTATGCTGGCAAAGTGACGACACAACAAAAATAACCCAATTTTGCAAAGGGCAAGACGGCAAAAAAGTGGCGATGGAGCCTAAGGCCATTTTCAACCCCGGCTCGGTAGGCCAACCGCGCGACGGCGACCCGCGCGCCGCCTATGCCCTTTACATCCCCGAAGAGCACCTGTGGGAATGGCGCAGGGTAGAATACGACATCTCCCAAACCCAAAACCTTATGCTCAACATGGGGCTTTCGCCCTACAACGCCCTAAGGCTAACCGTGGGGAAATAACGCTTTACCATGCTGATCCATACACCAATCCCGCTGAGCAAAGCATACGGAGCGCAGGATTTGTTCACCAACGTCCGCGTGGAAGTGCCGCGCCGCGCACGCATCGGGCTTGTGGGCGCAAACGGCAGCGGCAAAACCACGCTCCTGCGCATTCTGATAGGCGAGGAGCAGCCCACCGAAGGGCGAGTTGAGCGCGCCAAAAACCTCCGCATCGGCTACCTGCCCCAAAACCCCGAAGACGCTCCAAAGGCAAACCCCAAAATCACGCTTTGGGAATTTGCATCCGAGGCGCTCGCGACGCTCAAGCGGCTGGAAGAGCAACTTGCGCTGCTGGAACTGGAACTCGGCAAGCCCAACCACAGCTCCGACCTGCTCCGCCGCTATGGGGCGCTGCAGGCAGAATATGAAAGGCGCGGCGGCTACACCTACCACGGCCGCCTGCGGCGCGTTTTGCAAGGAATGGGCTTTGGCGAAAAAGATTTCCGCCGCCCGCTGGCGCAACTTTCGGGCGGGCAACGCACCCGCGCCTACCTCGCCCGCCTTCTGCTGGAAGAGCCCGACCTGCTGGTGCTGGATGAGCCGACCAACCACTTAGACGTCCAAGCAATCGGCTTTTTAGAGGGCTATCTGAAAGGCTACGAGGGCGCGGTGCTTTTTGTTTCACACGACCGCTACTTCCTTGACCAAGTGGCGCAGGTCATCTGGGAACTCAGCCCGCACGGGCTTGAAACCTACCGCGGCAACTACACTGCCTACGTGCGCGAGCGCCGCCGCCGATGGGAAGAGCGCCGCGCCCGCTGGGATGCCGAAATTGCCCGCCTTTTCAAAGACCTTGACTACATCAAGCGCAACATCGCAGGGCAAAACACGGCGCAGGCAAAAGGGCGCTTGCGGCGGCTAAGCCGCGCCATCATCGCACTGGAAAAAGGCGGGCTTGCCGCGCTCCAATCCGCCTCGTGGAGCAAACTGAGCGCCGAGTTAGACCTCCACACCAAACCCATGCCGCTCGCCGAAGCCGAGCGGCGCCTGCGCGCCCTCCGCTTTCCCGACCCTGAGCCGCAGCCGCCCCGCCTGCGGCTGAGCGCCGCCCACCGTTCCGGCGACATTGTGCTCCGCACCCACAACTTGGAGGTGGGATACCCCGACGCCGACGCGCCGCTTTTCCGCGTCCCCGACACCACCCTGCGGCGCGGAGAATGCGCCGCGCTAATAGGCGCTAACGGAGCGGGCAAGAGCACCTTCCTCAAGACGATTTTGGGCGTCATCCCGCCATACCGCGGCTCGGTGGAACTGGGCGCGTCGGTGCGCGTCGGCTACTTTGCCCAAGCCGCCGCCAACCTCAACCCCAAGCACACCGTTTTGCAAAGCGTTCTCGCGGCGTCGCCAAACCTGACCCCCGCCGTAGCCCGCCGCCACCTCGCCCGCTACCTGTTCAGCGCCGACGACCTAAACAAGCCCGTCTCGGCGCTTTCGGGCGGGGAACGAAGCCGTCTCGCGCTGGCGCAACTTGCCCTCAGCGGCGCAAACTTCCTCCTGCTGGATGAGCCGACCAACCACTTGGACATCCCCGCGCAGGAAGCCCTCCAAAGCCTGCTCGCCGACTACAACGGCACGATTTTGCTCGTAACGCACGACCGGTATCTGGTGCAGGCGTTGGCTTCGCAAGTGTGGGAAGTGAAGCCCAAAAACGCCGAAATGCGCGTTTTCTTGGGCGGCTATGAGGCTTACCGCGCCGCGGCGGAAATGCAAGCGGAGCAAGCAAAGCGCGCCAAGCCCGCGCCGCAAAAGCGTGAGCGCAGAGCTGGACTTTCCAAAAACGAGCGGCGCAAGATGGAGCGGCAAATTGCCGAAGTGGAGGCGCAAATCGGCGCGCTGGAAGGAGAATTGGCGGCGCTGGAAGCACAACTCGCCTCGCCGCCGAGCAACCCCGCCGATGTGCACCGCCTTGGGAGCGAATATGCCCAAAAGCAAGAAAAACTTGAAGCCCTTTAC
>JALUBW010000195.1 GCA_027044735.1 Anaerolineales bacterium | reverse complement strand
CCTCGTCCCGGATGCCCTGCAGGTTAAGGATTTCAGCCACCTCAAAGCGCGGGGGGACGACGCGGTTGCCGTGTTCGTCCACCACGGGACGCATGCGGATGCAGGGCGGGAAGTAGCCCATGCGGCCGTGGAGTTCGGCGAGAAGGGCGACGGCGCTGAAATTGAGCGCCGGCGGGTTGACCAGGATGGGCGCTGTCTGCCATTTTTCGGGTGTAAGTCCCGCCGCGTCGGCCATGGACACGACTTGCGGGGCCAGAGGCTGTTGCGTGTCGATTTGGCTGTTGATGACGATGACGCGCTCTACCTTCTGGCCCGTGAGTTCCTCAATGCGGGCCAGGTGTTCGTCGGTCAGAGGATGGGCGAAGTTGAGGATGAGCATTACGTAACCTCCATGTTTTTCTCATGGGCGGGCGAAGGCAATGCCTTCGCCCACCCAATATTCTTGTCAGAGAACCTCTGCGATATTGGTGATAGCGACAGGATGCCGGACATTCACGCCTGCGTAGTAACTCGCGCTGGACCACGGATACGTCTCTGGAGCAGTAACCAAGCCGGCGCGCACCGGATTGGCATGAATGTAGGTTGCCTTTTCCAAAAGTTTGTCCTTCGTATAGATGTTGAAATCATACCCTGCACCCTTTTGCCATATTTTGTAGCGCCAGTTTCGGTAATGAGGCTTGCTGACTGGTTGCCGAGCGGGTTGTAAGTGCACTGCCCCCGGGTAGGCGACGGCAGTGCCGTCGCCTACCCGCCAGTCGCTAACCTCCAGCATCTTCAGATAGCCCACGATCCTCCGGGCAGATTTCCCTTTCACAGCCCACGCTATTTTGGAGATGGTCAGACTTGGATGAGTGTCCAGATCCCACCACAGCAACAGGTGGACATGATCCGGCATGACGACGAAAGCCAGGACGTGAAAGCCGTACTTTTGTCGGGCCGCTTCCAGTTCCTCACAGAAGATGAGAGCGCTAGCAGGATCATGGAAGTAAGGCTTGCGGCCGAAGGTGTTCGCCGTAAGAAAGTGAACGCCGAGGTTGTACTTTGGCAAATAGGCGTGCATGGCATTCTTCTCTAACCCAATTCAAGCACTTTGCCCTTTTGGCCCGTGAGGCTCTCGATTTAGGCCGGGTGTTCATCGGTGAGGGGGTGGGAGAGGTTGAGGAGGAGCATGAGGTTAGTCTCCTCAAAGCATATGTCAAACACTGGTGCGTAGGAAGCGTTGAATGGTTTTCTTGCTGTTCTCACTATAGCGGAAACCGATCTCACCTGAGTCTGGAATCAAGCCCACCTCTACGGCGTTGCGTTCAAAGCCCATGTGAGCGAAGAAGTTTCGCCGATTCACTCTTCGCTCAGATCCTCTTTCTCGGCTTGCCGAGCCTCGCATGATATCATCCAGCAGAACAGGAAGGGACACACCGTTGACGTTAAGGTCTCTAATGGTCCGCTCTGCCTGAAAACGGTTGCGCAGCACAGGAGCGTGACGGTACAGCCGCTCAACCAGTTTCTCCAAGTCTTGAAGTGTTGCCAGGTCTGTTCGCTTCCATCTATCAAGTAATTCAGCAAAATGTGTTTGAAGTTCTACAGCCAGCAACATTCCCAGTGCATAAGCGCACCACCATTCTGTCAACTCAATCAGGCGCACGAGTTTACCGTCATTAAACTCGGTCTTTCGGCTCGCATATGTATACAGTTCGGCCAGCACCCTCCAGGCTTTCTTATCTTGCGCAGGATACCAAGTCAAAATTCCCAAGGGAATACCCTGGTAGACTGCTGCCAGAAAAGCCCGCAGGTCATCTTTATGCCAATACCGACCGAGTTCATCCCGCTTGATGCGGAAATTGTGGTCCGGACCCACGATTTTGCCGGGCAATAGAAGTTCAATGCCTTGGTGAAGGCCCAGCCGGGAAAGCGCAGGAATGACGGGACGGGACTCAGTAAGATGTAAGGCAACCACTTGCTCTACCATCTTCGGATTGACCGGATCGGCGGTATAAACCTTAAGATTAACCTCACGGGTATAAGCCAGCGTTTGGGCAAAATCTACCACAGCCCTATAGAGCAACAACTGCAACACATTCAAACCGGTACTGCCCTCAAGTACAATGGTCAACGGCTCTTCAGGCTTTAGCGATTGCTCGCGAAACCAATCAACGAAATGGAACAGCGCGGCGTAGTAGAAATCCAGCACGTTTCCTTCAACCTTAGGGGCATATCGCGATGGCAGCACCAGAGGCTCAAAAGGGCCGTCCAACTCAGCGACCCACTCCTGAACCGGATGCGATTCGCCTTGGGGTTCAATTAGGCTGTCCGGTATAAGCAGCAAAGCATGATCAGCCTGCTCATACTCCACCAAGGCCTGCGCGGGTGGTCCAAAGGGCCCATAGCGCTTTTCCCCTACCTGCCATAGCACCCGCACATAGTCAGAAGGCCGGCGACCTAACACCGTAACGAGCAACTTCATTCCAAAATCTCCTAAACGTAAACTTCAACTCCCGAAAGCGTTATGCCAACAGTTCTCGGCCTGCTGCCTCAAGCAAAGTTCTATAGCGCTCCAGATTACGCAAAGCTTTCTTGCGAGTCTTCTCCTTTTTAGCTTTCTTTGCCCAGGATTTTGGTAGATTCGCTTCTTCGGCTTTACGTAAGAGCAATTGTGCGAGACCACGCTTCACATCCTCAGGGACGTCTAAACTTTCCCATTCAGTGAATAAGTCCACAAACTGTTGGTTGATGTTGGAGGCCTTTTCTATCTTCTGGCGAAAATCTTCACCTGGTTCTGGTTCTCGGTATGGAATGGGCTTTCCCAGCACCATCCGCCCATACCCGCTATTGGTCTTCGCCCCGACGCCTTCCTCAGCCAGCGCCAGCGCCAAAATTTGAAAAACCGCTTCAACCCACTCGTCTGGCCCCGCCAGCACCACGAGGAATTTGACACCACCGCGTACACTGACGAAAGGCACCGGATTGGGGCCATCCCAATCAGCAGGTGGGCTGTCCTTTCCCTGATAGTAGTCTTTATGGTGGACAGTCACAACGTCCAGCACCAGAGGCCTGTCTCCCGTCGCACTGCCAGGCACATAGAGCGCGTCAAAGAAGGTCACGTAGCCCGCTAAGGTGGCGTCGCCGAAAAGAGTCTTGTATGCCTCACCCATATAGACAATTTTGCCCCGTTTGTCGCGCCTGATATGCCAGGCTTCATCTTCTAACCGGTTGCAGGCGTAGGCCGCAGCCAGCCCCTTCAGCGCGCTACCCGGAATAACCGGGACCCCATAGGTGCGGTGCAAGGTGATGGCGTTTTCCAAAACGCTTTCCGCCCCTAAACCGATCACCAGACGACCAAGTGTTGTGGCCTCAGCCACGTGCACTCCAGCAGTTTTCAGCGTTTCCTTCCAGCGATCATAGAATTTCCTGTATGAGGGGGCAATGGGGATAGTGGTTGCCGCTTCGAAATGCCTCCGATAAGCATCCTCACCACCTGGTTCGCGTTGGGAAAATTGTTGTGGCAACAACTTGTCCAGCCAAAGCCCTGGATGAGGAAAAAGACGTATATTCAGTTCTACTTGCGCCAGAACATCACGCAGTGCAGGTTCAGACATTAATCACCTCCTTCATCCGTAGGCTCCACACCCAGCACCGACTGAGCGAAGCGTTTGTACCAGGTGAGCGCCACGGTTGCCTTGCGCGTCAGGTGCGTGTATTCAAGCAATTCAACCTCACGGGATTCGTCCAGCAATTGGGAGGCCGAATCGTATCCAAGAACACGCGCGAGGTCTTCAAGCAATTGTTTCGCTCCGTCCTTGCCACGTGCGCTCACATACGCCAGCGCCTGCACCAGCCCAGCCTGCCGGATGAGCACCGGCAGTTTGTGCGCCATGCCGCCGTATTGGTTGATTTTCTGCTGAATTTCCTCAAATCTTTTGTGGGCCTCTGGGTTTTGATCCTTCGCCCGCTTTGCCTGCTCTAGTTGTTCCTTCAACGGCTTAATCTGTTCATCATAGATTCTCTTGGCAAACCTTTGTTCCATAGTGTGCATAGTCGTCCCTCCTACACGGCACTCAGGCGACAAAGGCCGCGTCCCACGGTGGCATTGCCACCTACTTGCAGCACGTGTTCGGCCAATTGACCAATAACCCGGAAGACTTCATCCGGCTGCGCTTTGCCGTTGGGCTGCGCGGCCATCAGCCCGGCCAGAATGCTCTCCGCAGGCAAGGCTTCTTCGTACCAGAGTGCACCCTTCGCTACGGTCTTCTCATCATCCTTCAGGCGGATACGGGCGGTAACCTCCGTGCCCATTTGCAACAGGTAAGACATCACATCATCATGGACAATGCAAAAGTGAGCCTTGAATTCTGCCCGCCAATCTTTGTCCTCATCCATGGGGAATACCTTGTCATCCATGGGGAATACCTTGTCGGCCAGCCAATCAGCCCAGGTATCGGCTTGTACCTGCGTCATCAGTTTCACATCTTCCAGCACCACATCGTTGTTGAGCCGCAGTGCACTCGTGCTGCTCACCAGCACGGTGTCGGTATTCGCCGCCGAAGGCTTGCCGGGCACATCATCAAATCCGGCTAATTGAGCGTCGCGGGTTAGGCGTTGCAGCAGGAAAGGCGAACTCGCCCAGGCAAAAACACCCGCCAGCGAGCGCACTGGCAACGCCACCAGGCGCAGGTCGGTCAGCACAACAGCGCCGGCGTGCTCGTGAGCCCTATCTGTGTCGGGGCCAAAGATGCGCTTGCAGGTGTCATCGTCCTGGTACAGTACGGCGCAGGCGTCGCGCAGCACACCTTTCAGGCTGGAGCCCGGCACGATGGGAATTTCGGTGCCCTTTTCACGGGCAATAGGCAGATCAATCACGCCGACACCCTGTCCAGTTCCGGCGTGCAGAGGCGAGAGCGCGTGTAGGAACATGAGTTTGGCTTGCATAGGATCATTCCTCCTTTTCTTTCCATCCAAGGGTTTTCATAAAGGCTTTCAGAACATCGGGTTCGCCTTTGAGCGGCTCAATCTGCCGAGCCTCGTCTTCAGCAAGTTCGGCTCCGGGGCGGTGCAGTATCTGAGCATTGCTTTGCTCCTTCAATACATATCCACCCGGTGGATCATTTGGACCTTCCAGCACACAAGCAAGGCCTACCACCCCCTTTTGACAAGCCAGTGGCCGCAAGATCAGGCGGCTGGCAAAACGCTCATGCTCGCTTCCCTCGAGAATTGTTTTCGGGGGATCGTCGTTGTCTTCATCTTTGAACTGGAAAATGATCGGCAGCCCCAATCTACCACGAGGGAACTTGTTTGTAACTGGATGCTGAGGAGCATGGCCAGGAGCATAAGTGCCAGTCAGACGACGAATGGCGTCCGGCTCGGGCCACTTACTTCGGCCATAAGGCCGATTGTTTTTATCAGGATATCTCGCCTGTCGGAATTCTTTGAGAGCCCCAAAAAGGTCTTTCCAGGCTCTGTCAGCATTGTCCCTCCGAGCGGTTAGCACCCACATCATAGTTGGATGAAGGTGAGGCACACCATCTGGCCATTGGCTGCCCTTGACGTAACCGTTCTTTGATAAACCCTTATGGATCTTTTGACGGATTTCTTCCACCGTGGGCTCGATAACAGGCTTGCCATCCACTTTTGTCAGTTGCAACGCCCCAAACCCTCGCCGCGTGCGGGCACCTACCCCGCCAAAGGTTTCCCACGCCCAGAGAGCAGCATCAATTTCCTCTTGCAGATTGAATTCACGGTCATCGGCCTTGACAGTTGCAGTATGCAAGGTGATGTGCAATTCAAATTCCACCCCACCCCAGACACTGCCATTATTGTCTCGCAGAGGGAAGGCTACGTATCCGTAAGGCGAACTGGGATCACCTATATTGACTTGCTTTGCTTCACGCTTTGTGTGGACGGTCACTTGACGGATTTCGTGTCCACGGTTGATTACTTGCACTGCGAGGGATATAGGCGACGGCCCTTTATCCTCCTTAGCCGCCGATCCCCAAATAGCCTCTTCTGCCCGACGCATTTTCTCCAGCAAGCCCTCAAACTGCCCGCCGCGCGTGGCACGCCACCAGAAGCGCAGCAAGCCGCGAATCTCGCTGGCACGCACCACGGTTACTTCATCAGGCTGCTGCGTTTTCGCCCCGCCGCCGTAAAGCGGGGTAATCAGGCGATAAGAGCGCACCTGGCGCACAAGTCCTATTTTCTTCGCTTTCACCTTCGGCGGCGGATTTTGCGGTTGCTTGCGATTGCTCAGCATGTCACACCTCCTCCTCGTTCCACGCCCCCAGCAGCGCCACGCCAAAACCGTCGCGGCGGTCTTGTTCATCGTCACTGATGGGGCTCAACCAGATATCGTCAATAAAGCACTCAACCGCGGCATCATCGCCCTCTTCAATCTCAAAGAAATAGACACTGCCAGCGGGTGCCAAACGGCGGGTTGGTTTCGGCGCGTGCTTTTCGTAATCCCAGCCGGAGATATGCACCGGCCGCCCCACGGCTGCTCCGATGATGCGCAATTTCACCCCGCTGGGGTGCTCGCAAACCCACGCCGGCTGGAAACTTTGCTCGAAGTAGGCTGGCGTTGCCAGGATGAGCCGTCCGCGTCGGGTGGTGCGAATGGATTCGGACACGGCACCCGGGCAAGAGGGCAACCAGTTCGTATCAGCCTGTTCCCATGAAGCCAACCGACGCTCGCCGCCCAAAGCACCTATACCTGGTCGCAATGACGCATCGGTCTGCACCAACAAACCCAACTCAGCGGCATCGCTGAGGGCGTTAGGCTGAGATGCATGGACGAATGTCAGCGCAGCCGTATGGAAGAGTGCTCTATCCTCAGCGGTGCCACTTTCGCCCTGAATGCTGACATGTGTCCGATGATCCACTGGCAACGCCTCTATCCCTAACTTCTCCAGACACACATTATCATGCTCCAGACACACATTATCATGCTGGGGATGTTCCAGCCACTCTTTTACCTTGGCCCAACGCCAGAAGGTGGGTGCATGAGGATGAGGCTTAGCCTTGCTATCCACAATTGGTGCCACCAAATGTAAGCCCTCAGGCAGATTCGTGAGCACATCCTGAAAGCGCTCTGTCGGCTGCAGCGGCACCCGATTCGCCCGATGTTCATCGTGAGGGTTCAGTTTGAGCAGTAAGGCATCCTGCGGCGCTGGAAAGAGCAATTCTTTCTGTTTTAGGTCAAAGAGAAAAGGCCCCACCACGCGATATCCCAGCACTTGCTGGATAGCCTCCTCATCCCCCGCGGGGAAGACGCCTCCGTTGGCAAGCGCACCGCTCAGGGTACGCACCGCTCCCGCTATGGTAGAAGGGAACGGGAAAGGAAGCGACGCAGCGCGGGCGCCGGGCGTGGCCGTGAACGGCTTGCCATCTCGGAAGATGAGCGGGTCGTGAGGCACAATGAGCCAGTTCGTCCATTTCGGTTCGTTCATGCCGCCTCCTTCTCCTTTCCTTGCGCCTGTTCTTGGGCGCGCGCGAACTCGTTGGCAATGATCATTTCTTGTGCCAGTTCACTTAGTAGAATCTTCTGTTCTTCCAACCACTTCTTCTCCATTTTCTCAATGACATCTTTTTGCACTTCTTGGCCTCCACCGGATTCACGTTTGCGTTTCAAAATGCGTATCGCCTCGGCGCGGAGTGCTTCATTGGGCAACACTCCTTCCATCTTGTGCGCCAGGCGCTCGAGTTCGTAGGCCGCGCCCTTGCTCAGCGTGCCATCCAGCCACCAGGCGGTCATCGTTTGCAAGCGCTTGATAAGAGCGGGCAGATTGTCCTTCACCATGCGCTCGGCTCCGCTGCGCTTGTTGAGAGCAATCGCCAGGGCGTTTTTGCCCGGCACGGCTTTAGCCGCCTTCTCGGTACGGCGGGCCAGCGCGAGCACATCGCTTAACGGCTCCAGGTGGTGGACAATGACCAGCCCGGCCGAGAGGGTGGGCGACTTTGTCTCGCCGCCTTCCTCAAAGGTAAACTCTCTCATCGCCTGCTCAAAGGTCTCGGCCAGTTCCCGCACGCAGGCCAGCGCCGTGTGCAGCGGCAAATAAGCCAGAACATCATCACCACCGGCGTAGACGGTAACGCCATTGTGGTCTGCAACGATTTTGGGCACCTCTTTGGCAAATTTGCTCAGCGCCCGCGAGAGTTCGCGATGGGCTTCTGGTTTTTCTCGCTCGTCAATCGTCTTGCCCATGAAGTCCCCATCGGCCAGGAGCAGCACATAGTAGGGAGCGGGACGCTTATCACCAGCGTATTTTTTCAAAATCTTCTCTTGTTCTTTCAGGATTAAATCCACCTTGTTTTTGTCACTGAAGGCGGCGCGCACCTCCGAGGAGAAGAAAACGCTGTAATCACCCGACGCAAACAAATTACCGCCCTCTTTTTTGATAAGGGCCTCTAACTCGCGACAAAGTTCCTTGGCAGCGCCTGGCCGGGCTTTGTCCAGCCCTTCGGCAAAAGGCAAGGCCGCCATGTGCCCCGTGCTGCGGTAAGAAGTCGGGAGTTTAGTGCCACCCCAACGCTTCAATAAATCTACTCCCGAAAGCAATTCGCCGTTGCGTAGTTTATAGAGCCTCATCTGTTGCGCATTAGGGCGGGAAGCATGATCCGGTATCTCGGCCAGCACGTGTTCGCGCCAGCCATCAATGGAGGATTTGAAGCGAGACACGCCCTGATACGTCTCAAAGTTACGTGTGGCTTTGCGGGCGCTGAGCGCGGCTTCACAATGCTCGCGCACAGCCTTGTACCTATCCGGAGATGGCAATGGCGCGGCCACCCAGTAGAACTCAAGCAGGTCTTCCAACTGCCGAACAGCCAAATCGTTGTCTATAGCCCGTCCTAATTCTTTTGCGATTGGATGCCAAGCATCCCTGATGAACCGACGAAGTGAGTCTTCAATAACTTCCGCCAGTTTTGTCGGGTCGCCACGCACTTCCGCCACCACCTTGTTGGCAACCAAGAGGTCACTATCTCGCTCAAGGTCCTTTTCGCTCTGGGGGGCAGGAAAGATAAGTGCGTCAAAGCCCTCTTGCTCAGCGATGATGCGCGCCACCATTTTCGCCAACTCACTCAGCAGCCATGAACCGTAGGCCAAATCGCGGCTGCTACGCGCGGCGGCGATGAAGCCCTGCACAGGGCCAATAGAGCAAATGAACAGATAACTACTCATGGATACCTCCATCA
>JALUBW010000194.1 GCA_027044735.1 Anaerolineales bacterium | reverse complement strand
AAGCCGTAGTCGGAAACAATTTTGGGCGCGACAAAGTGCTGGAACTTGGCGGCGTCCGCGCCGGCTTCCTTTGCCAAACGGATGAGCATTTTCGCTCGCTCAAGCGAGCCATCGTGGTTAGCAGCAATATCGGCGATGAAATAGGTAGGGTGTCCATCGCCGATCAAACGGTTTCCAAGACGAATTTCGGGCATAATCTACCTCCTCGGTCAGGGTTGCGCCCAAAGTATACCATTGGGTAGGGTATAATCTTGGCATGGTGATTTTGCGGGCGGACGCGATGGATTTTGTGAGCCGCTCGGCGGCACAAACGCGGCGGCTCGGTATGCGCCTTGGGGCGATGCTCAAGCCGGGCGACGTGGTCGCTTTGGAAGGGGATTTGGGCAGCGGCAAAACCACTTTTGTGCAGGGCATTGCCGCTGGCTGGGGCTCCACCGACCCGGTTTCCAGCCCCACGTTTGTGATTGTGAATGTGTACCGCCGCGGCGACGGGCGTGTGCTTTACCACATGGATGCGTACCGTCTTTCGGGCGCGGCTGAGGCGTTGGACTTGGATTTGGATTCCATGCTGGAAGAAGCGCCGTTGGTGATTGAATGGGCTGACCGCATTGCCGAAGTCCTTCCCGAGGAAGGGTTGACCGTGCGCTTTGAATGGCTTGATGCCTACCAGCGTGCCATGCATTTTGAACCTCGCGGCGAGCGCGCCCGCGTGCTTGTCCGCCATTTGCGGCAGGCCATTTTGCGCGGCCTTTGAGCCGAGGCGTTGTTATGCTTTTAGCAATAGATACCTCAACCTCGCAAATCGGAATTTCGGTTTACGACGAAGCCCAAGTGGTGGCCGAAATAATGCTCCGCACGGGGAGGCATCACACCCGTGCGCTGGCGGTGTTGGTAGAGCAGGCGCTCAGGCACGCTTCGCTCTCGCCCGCCGACATCACGGCAATT
This sequence comes from Anaerolineales bacterium, assembly GCA_027044735.1. Taxonomy (GTDB): domain Bacteria; phylum Chloroflexota; class Anaerolineae; order Anaerolineales; family DRMV01; genus JALUBW01. Next base: position 1,645 of record JALUBW010000194.1, on the reverse strand, counting down.
GCGGTGGCTTTGGGCCCCGGCTCGTTTACGGGCTTGCGAGTGGGGCTTGCTTTTGCCAAGGGGATGGCCGGTGCTCTTGCCGTGCCGATTATCGGCGTGCCGACGTTTGAGGCAGTCGCGGCGGCGACGCCGTTGCACGATGGCTATGAGCGGCTGGCGGCGGTGCTCCCCGCGGGGCGAAAGCGCCTCGCAGTGGGCTGGCATTTTGCCCGTGATGGGCGCTGGGTTAGCCGCGGCGCACCCGAAGTGCTCACCGCTGACGAACTTGCCGACCGCATCCGCCGCCCGACCGTGGTCTGCGGTGAACTGCGCGCCGAAGAGCGCGCCCGCCTCGCCCGCAAGTGGAAGAACGCCCTTTTGCCTTCACCTGCTGCTTGCGTGCGCCGCCCTGCCTACCTTGCCGAACTTGCCTGGGAGCGTTACCGCCGCGGCGAGGTGGACGACGTGGCTTCGCTTGCGCCGATTTACCTGCACACCGGAACACCTATCCCGACATGAAGCGCATTTACGTGCGTGAAATGCAACCGGCCGACCTGCCGTCAGTTCACGAAATAGACCGGCAGGCTTTTTCTATGCCGTGGCCGCCGGATGCCTATCGGCATGAAATTGAAGATGAGCATTCTTTCCCCGTTGTGGCAGTTGCCGAGGGGGAAATTATCGGGGTGGGCGTGCTGTGGCTGGTGTTGGACGAAGCCCACATTGCCACAATCGCAGTGCGGCCGGAATGGCGCGGGCGAGGTGTGGGCAGGTTGATTTTAGGCCGTTTGTTGGAAATTGCGCGTGAGCAGAATGCGCGCCTTGCAACGCTTGAGGTGCGCGTGGGCAACTACGCGGCGCAAGCGCTTTATCGCTCTTTTGGTTTTGAACTGGTCGGCTGGCGACCGCGTTACTATTCCGATAACCGTGAAGATGCGTTGATAATGACGCTGCGTTTCGTATAGCCACTGCATTATTGTGAGCATAAGTAGGAGGAAAGGATGGATGCCGAACTCATCCTGAAGCAAATAGCCGAGGAAGTGCAAAATTGCACGCGATGCCCGCTTCACAAAGCGCGCCGCAATCCCGTCCCGGGCGAGGGACCGGCAAATGCCCAGATAATGTTCATCGGTGAAGCCCCCGGCTTTTACGAAGACGTGCAGGGCAGACCTTTTGTTGGCGCGGCGGGCAAGTTTTTGGATGAACTTTTGGAGAGCGCGGGCTTGCGCCGAGCGGATGTTTTCATCACCAACATTGTCAAATGCCGCCCCCCCGGTAACCGCGACCCGCAGCCTGAAGAACTGGAAGGCTGTGAACCCTACCTTGACCGCCAGATTGAAGCAATTCAGCCCAAGGTCATTGTAACGCTGGGGCGCTATTCCATGAACAAATTTTTGCCCGGGGCGAAAATCAGCGCCCTGCACGGACAGGTTTTCAAGGTGAACGGGCGGCTGATAGTGCCGATGTACCACCCCGCTGCGGCTCTTCACCAGCCTTCACTGCGCCCCAAGGTGGAGGCTGATTTTGCCATTTTGCACGATGTGCTGGCTGGCAAAGTTGAGGCGCATGAATACATTGCTCCAGCGAGCAAGTCCAAGAAGGATGGCCCTCAGCAATTGAGTTTGTTTTGAGATGAATGGTTAGCCTTGAGAAGGGAAAACACAGAAAG
>JALUBW010000193.1 GCA_027044735.1 Anaerolineales bacterium | reverse complement strand
CAATCCCTCATTGCCCCAATCCTTCCTCCTTTCTGTGTCCTCTGTGGTTTTTTCTCAATCGGTGGATAAAAACCACAGGTTTACAAGGCGGGTTCGGCTGGCGGGAAGGTGAAGCCGTAAGCCGGCGCTATTTTAGCAAAGGCCTCTGCCAATTGCTCCATGCTCAACCCGACTTCTTCAAGGGAGTATTTGTTCTCGCTCCTAAACTTTTTCTGCTTTTCCTTCGCTTCTTTGAGGCCGGCGCGTACCTCTTCTGTGATTGGAATACCAAATTGTTCGTAGATTTTGCTTACGGTTGCCTCAATATCGCGCACCAAGTCGTTGTACGCGACCCGAATGTACTGCGTCGGTGGCAAATGGGCGGTGTCTTGGTGAAGGCGCTCATACCAAATTTTGTTGTGTTCCACTATCATCGGCACAAGTTCTTTCAAATTGCCGGTGCAACCGTTGCGTATCCAGTGCCCCATCCACAATTTCACGGAAGAAGGCACCACTTTCACCGGATGGCGCACGAGGTGGATGATTTTAGCATCTGGAAAAGTGGCAAGCACCGATGGCACGGCGGACGAAAGGGTGGTCATTTTGCTAAGGTAGCGCTTGCCGGGGTGGGCGGCGAGGTGGCGTTGCACCATCCTTTTGAGAAAGTGCATATCCTTCTGTTTGCGCTTTTGCGGGATTTTGCGGTCGTAGTCCGCGTAGTCAAAAATCAATTCGCGGAACGGGAACATGCCCGCCAAGTCGTAGACCGAGCAGTTATGCAAGAGGTAGAGGTTGTCTTCCTCAATCCCGTTGAATGTGAGCCGGTGGGCTTTGTAGTACATCTGGTTGGCTGGGTTGCTGGCGAAGGATTGCTCAATTTTTGCCAGAATTTTGGGGAATGGGATGCCGAGTTTTGCGCCAATTGCGCCAATTCCCCAAATCGCTTTGCGCTCTGAAATGGCAGGGGCAAAGAGATATTCCCACATGCGCGGGGCAGTGAAGCGTTGATCTTGGGCGAGTGTGTTTACCAGCAGGGTGGTGCCCGAGCGGTTGGGTGCTATGATGAAGATGGGCTCGCGCACTTCTATGCGGCGGAATCGGCGGTGAAATACTTCATCCGCCGCAAACCCGAGGCGATGAACGGCCTCTAAAAGTGGGTAGCCGACAAGGCTGGAGGAGAGTAGAAATTTTAGGCGCGCGCCCGAGAGTTTGCATGGGGTGCGGCGCGCGCGGAAAAAACTGTGGCATGCCAGCCTGAGGTAAAGTGAAAGGTTGAAGTTCATCGTTTACTTCAAGTTAGTAGTTACGCGGTTCTCCCGCTTCATGTCACAGCGAGGCGGTTGTAGACCGCCGAAGCGCTCTCCCCCGCTGTCTGGGGGATGGCTTCGCCGCCTATGGCGGCTCGCCATGAAATGAAAACGAGCGCTTCTACGGGCAACTGCGTAAGTCCTACAAGTATTTGTCCAGCAGCAGGGCAAGGCGCTGACGTGTTTCGGGGGGGATGACTTTGGGGTCGGTTATCAGCGCGGTCGCAAGTGCGTTTTGGCATTCGCACGTACGCTCTTCGGGCATGTTTTTCACCGCTGTGCGAATTGCTTGCTCAGCAATGCGGACGTTGCGTTGCAGGGTTTGCACCACCATTTCTACCGTGACGGGTTCTTCAGAAACATGCCACACGTCGTAATCGGTGACATGCGCCATCACAGCGTAGCACATTTCGGCTTCGCGCGCCAAAAACGCCTCCGGCGAAGCAGTCATGCCGATGATTGACATGCCCCATTGCCGGAAGAGGTTTGACTCGGCGCGCGTGGAAAAACGGGGCCCTTCCACGGTGATGAATGTGCCGCCGCGATGGACGGTTGCACCGGCCTGCTCAGCAGCCTCGGCGATTACGGCGGAAAGTTGGGGGCAAAACGGTTCTGCTACGCCCACATGCGCCACCATTCCACCGGTGAAAAACGACCTTTCGCGCCCTTTGGTGAAGTCAAATAGTTGATCCGGGATTACGATGTCGCCCGGGGCGTAGTCCTCGCGCAGCGAGCCGCAGGCGCTCACGCTGATTACGCGCTCCACGCCGAGCATTTTGAGGGCGTAGATGTTGGCGCGATAGTTTATTTCGGAAGGGGAAATGTGGTGGCCGATTCCGTGGCGGGCTAAAAAAGCCACGCTTTTGCCCTCTAACTCGCCGACTACTATGGGAGCGCTTGGTTTTCCAAAGGGAGTTGTCAGGTCGTGTTCTATCGTGTTTTTCAAACCTTCCATTGCATAAAGGCCTGAACCGCCGATTACGGCTATTTTGGCTTGGGCGCTCATTTTTCCCTCCTTTCGTCCGGGTTGGTTGGCAAACCTGTGGTGGGATCAATCATTACTGTTTCAGACGGCGCAGTGTTGTTGTGGCCTTGCAAAGGGGAGGCCGAGGTTGTGGTTGTTAGCGGGCGTGTGGTTCGCTGTCCGTAAAGGATTGAAACACCGGCAAGCGAGATCACATCACCCGGGTAGAGTATGGTGTTAGTTATGCGCTTGCCGTTTATGAAAGTGCCACCGGTGGAGTTCAGGTCAATAAGGCGATATCGGCCGCCGGTTGCCCTCAACTGAGCATGCAGTCGTGAAACTCTTGGGTCGTTTAT
>JALUBW010000192.1 GCA_027044735.1 Anaerolineales bacterium | reverse complement strand
TGGAGGCTTTGGGATGCGTTTTCTCATTGCCGGGCTTGGCTCAATCGGTCGCCGCCACCTGCGGAATTTGCTCGCATTGGGCGAGCGCGATATCGTACTTTACCGCACCCACCGCTCCACCTTGCCTGATGAGGAACTGGCGGGCTTCCCGACCGAAACCGACCTCCAAACCGCCCTGCGGCGATACCGCCCCGACGCGGTCATAGTAGCCAACCCGACGGCTTTGCACCTCGCAGTGGCAATTCCGGCTGCGCGGGCAGGCGCGCACCTGCTGCTGGAAAAGCCTATCGCTCACGATCTTACGGGCGTGGATGAATTGCGCCGCTCCGTCCGCGAAAACGGCGTGCGCGTGTTGGTTGGTTTCCAATTCCGCTTTCACCCTACCCTGCGCCGAGTGCGGCAATGGCTCACCGAAGGCGCAATCGGGCGCCCGATTTTCGCCCGCGCCCACTGGGGCGAATATCTGCCCGGCTGGCATCCGTGGGAGGATTACCGCCAAAGTTACGCCGCTCGTGCCGACCTTGGCGGCGGCGTTGTCCGTACCCTTTCCCACCCGCTTGACTACTTGCGCTTCCTGCTCGGCGAAGCCGACCTCGCGTGGGCTTTCACCGCCAAACTCAGCGACCTGCAACTTCAAGGCGTGGAAGACACCGCCGAAATTGGCCTACGCTTCAAAAATGGCGCAGTTGCCAGTGTCCACCTCAACTATCACCAGCGCCCGCCGGCTCACCACCTCACCGTGCTCGGCACTCAGGGCACAATCCGCTGGGAATACGCAAGCGGTGAAGCGCGGCTCTGGCGGGCAAATGTGGGGGAATGGGAAACCTCCCCGCTGCCGCCGAATTGGGAGCGCAACGCGATGTTTTTGGCCGAAATGAGGCACTTCCTGCAGGTTGTGCGTGGGGAGGCCGAGCCGATTTGTACCCTTGAAGACGGCATTGCCGCCCAGCGGCTTGTTTTATCTGCCCTCGGTAGCGAGCAGTAATGTAACCTGTAACCTTTTCGCCTCTGCCTGCGTCTAAAAATCGGAGCGGTAGAGGCTACCATCCTGCTCAAGAGCGGAGAGCAAACATGAATGCCAGTCCATACAACGATGAAACCGAATTGATAAAAGCCCTGCAAAGGGGCGAGGCGGCGGCATACGAGCAGTTGATTGAGCAATATGCCGACATCGTGTACCGCACTGCCTATCGCTTGCTTCAAAACCCGCACGACGCCGAAGACGCTATGCAAGAAACTTTTCTCGCGGCATACCTGCGGGTAAACGAATTTGAGGGCAAGGCGCGGCTTTCATCGTGGCTTTATCGCATTGTGACCAACAAAGCGTTGGATATTCTCCGCAAGCGCAGCCGCAAAACCGACGCGGCGACTGATTCTATTGAAGACTTGAGCGAAGACGCTGCCGAACTTTTGGCCGACCAAGAGGCAGTTTTGCCCGAAGACTGGGCAGAGCGCCGCGAGACGGCGGCTCTTATCCGCGAAGGGCTTGAAGGCCTTTCGCCAAGTCTGCGGGCAGCATTTGTGCTGTTTGAAATGGAGGGGCTGAGCATGGATGAGGTGGCTTCTGCTCTCAATATTTCTACCTCGGCGGCCAAAGTGCGCGTTCACCGTGCCCGCCGCGCCCTGCGAGATTACCTCCGCAAGCACTTGACCGCCTAATCCCTTTTAGGAGGCTGCGCCATGTTTAAGAAAGACCGTTCTTACGAAACCTTGATTGCCGATTATTTGGATAACCTGCTCCCCGATGATCTCAAGGCAAAGTTTGAAAAACGGCTGAAAGAGTCGCCCGCGCTCCGCAAAGCAGTGGATGAGATGCGCGCTTTGCGCGAAAAGGCAAAAGAGGCGACCGATGGTGTGCTTTCGCCTGAGGCCAAATTGCGTCTTTATGAGCGTTTGAACGAGGAGCGTGCTCGTCGGGGTGAGGCCTTGCTCAAAATCCCGCAGGAGTTGTTGGCGCTGGCAAAAGCAAAGGCAGTTGCGGCAAGCGAAGCCGCGGCTGAGGTGGCTGAAGCCGGCGCGCAGGTAATGCAAACCGCCGCTAAGGGTGGGGCTAAGACCGTTGAAACTGCCGCCCGCAGCGCTGCCGAAACGGCAAAGCGGCTTGGCGATGCCGGCAAGGCCGTGGTGGAAGGGGGCTCGGAGATGGCGCACACAGGCCTTGAGACTGCCGCGGATGTCGCTTCAACACTGTCGGAGAGCGCAGAAGTGGTGAAAGATGTGGTGGATAGCCCGGTGAAAGGCGCGGTGACCGCTCCGCCCAAACTGGCGGGCAAAATGGCCAAGGCTGGTTTTCAGACCGCGAAGGGCATGGCGAAGACCGGCGCAAAGGCCGCCCAAACAGGCATCAAAGCCGCCGCTGAGACTGGCAAAGCCGCTGCCGAGGCTGCTAAAGGCACTTCCAAGACCACTGCCGAGGCAGTAAAGGCCGCCGCTGAAACTGCAAAAGCCGGTGCAGGCGTGTTGTCCGCTACTGTGAATGGTGCTAAAAAGGTAGCGAAAGCAAAGGATGAGGAGGAAGACTGACAATCGGTGGATGGTAACGCAGAGGCGCAAAGTAGGGGCGAGGCATTGCCTCGCCCAAAGGCGCAGAGAGATTAACGCCAAGACGCCAAGAAATGCGGAGAACGCCAAGAAAGTAACGCAGAG
>JALUBW010000191.1 GCA_027044735.1 Anaerolineales bacterium | reverse complement strand
GTTTCCGGCTGGCGGGAACCCAGCAGCACCTTGTTGGCGACGCCCGCAAACCACGGCGAATCCTGGCCGTAGGAATGGATGTAGGTGATGCTGTACGGGTCCTTGACGATAATCGGCGCCATTTGTTTGAGGCTTTGCAGCGCCTCGGGCGTCAATTCAGTCGGGAAGGGCACGTTGAAGAGGGTCGTCCCTTCTTCGGTTTCTTCCATTTTGCGTTTGATGGGTTTATCGCTCATCGTCTTCCTCCGATTACTCTTCGCGTTCCAGGATGCTGACGGTGACATAGGTGCCGGTGCCCGCGTGGGAGTGGATAGCGCCGCGCTTGGCGTTGGGCACCTGCAAGGTATCGTTGCCGAAGTGGTCTTTGATGCGGTGCTGCAATTGCCAGATGGCGAACACGGCCTGCATCAAGCCGGTGGCGCCGACCGGGTGACCACAAGCAATCAGGCCGCCCGAGGGGTTGACCGGCACTTTAGAAGGCTCAGGCAGGTCTAAGCCGTAATCCACGGTGGGCATGAATGCCTTGCCGGAAGCCGCGAAGGGGCCGCCTTCGCCGTAGCGGCAGAGGCCCATGTCTTCGTAGGTCTGGATTTCGGAACTGGTGTAGGCGTCGTGGAGTTCCACGAAGTCCAGTTCCTCAAGCGGGTTGGTGATGCCGGCGCGCTCGTAAGCCTGTTTGGAAGCCATGCGGCCCGCGCGGAAGGAATGCACGCCGGGGTAGCGGAAGCCCCTATCCCAAAGTTCCTTGTAATAAGCCCGCGAGTCGGCGTCCATTTCGTTAGGCAGGGCGTTGTAGCGGTAAAAGTCCTCGTAGGACTGATGGGGGCGGTCGGCCATGCGCATCGCGTCGGTGCCGCGGCCGATGGCAGCCACTTTGACCTTGGGCAGGCTTTTACCCGCGGCCTTCTCCAACTTCGCCAGCCCCTCTTCGCTGGCCAAAAGCACCACTGCCGCGCCGTCGCTCATCACGCAAATATCAAGGCGGGTGAGCGGCCACGCCACCATCGGCGCACTGCGGACGTCTTCAATGGTCAAGCGGCGGCGCTTCTGGGCATAGGGGTTGTAAAAAGCGTTCATGTGGTTCTTCACCGACACATGCGCCAGTTGCTCCACCGTGGTGCCGAATTCCTTCATGTGGCGGGTAACCATCATCGCGTAATAGCCGGAATAAAATCCGCCCACAGGGTAGTCAAAGTTGGTATCCGAAGCCAGCGCGATGAACTCGTTGCCCTTCCATGTGTTGACGTGGGACATGGTTTCAAAACCCATTGCCAACGCCACATCCATGTCACCGGAGGCCACGGCCTTGTAGGCTTCCTGGAAGCACAAGCCGCCCGTGGCGCCGCCGCCCTCAACGCGGTGCGAAGGTTTGGGCAGCAGGCCGAGGTAATCCTGCACCATGATGCCGGCCATCAGTTGGCGGGCGAAGTGGTCGGAGAAGTAGGAAACCACCGACCCATCCACAATTTCGTAGAACTTGGGGTGCTCAATGCCGATGTCGTTGAGCATGTAATCGTAGGCTTCTTTGACCAGCGCGGGGAAAGTCTTGTCGGGGCGCGCTTTAGTAAATTTGCTCACCCCCCCGGCTACAGCGTACACGGTTCTCATAACTAACCTCCTGCAGTTGAGATGGATGCACAGTCTTATTTTAGCCTAAGAGTTTTTGTTTGTTTGGCAGGAAAATCTAATTTGTTGTGTGTTTCACTTGTACTTTGCCGATCTTTTGCCCGTTCACCCATAAAACATACTCCCCATCCGGGAACGGTCCTATTTTCACCCTGACTGAAAACGGCTTGAGCGCGTCGGCGCATTCTGTGTTTGGCTCATACACGCTGTAAACCTTGACTTCAATTTTCCCCTTTTCGTGCTTTACTGCTACGCGCAGTTGAGAGCAGGGGGTTGGAAGTTGGCCGCTCAGCGTGAGCGACACTTTGCCACCATCCGTTGCCTTGGCTTGCACGTCCTTCAGGTAAGCCACGCTGGTTGCCATGTGGGCATCTTCTGGTTGTGGAAATGGAAGCGGCGTGCGTTTAGTTTTGGGGAAGGTGCCGGGCCTTGGTATTACGCGGATAGAGGTTGTGGGCACTGGTGTAGAGGGCTCTGTATTGAAAGGGGGACGAGCCGTATCTGCTTTTTGCGGAGTGCTCACTTGTATACTCATTTCGGTTTGAGTTGTGGGAGATGCTTTTGGAGTTGACTGTTCGGTGTTGGCTGTTGTGCAAGCCGCGAGGGCAATGGCAAGTACAAGCAATCCAACCAAGGGCACTTTTTGGGGCATGGCGTACCTCCTTTGTGCATTATTCTGCACTTGGGACGGCCTGCCGCGGAAAAATGTTCCCCCTGTTGGCGGGTGTGGGGCTAAGCCGTTTTGGTCATAGGAGAATGCTTCGGTGGTTGTGTCGCCGCGAGGCGCTCGGAGGCCGCCGAAGTGGTCTCCTCTGCCGTTTAGGGGATGGCTTCGCCGCCTACGGCGGCTCGCCATGACATGAAAGCGAGTGCTTGATTGAATGACAAATAGCACTGACGAGGTAATTTAGTAAAGCAAGGCAATAGTTGGAATTCGCTAATCTTATTGCCAACACTTGCCTTTTCGGAGGATGTTCTTTTGGAGTGCGGCAACATGTTGCCGCTTTGGAAAGCGGCGCT
>JALUBW010000190.1 GCA_027044735.1 Anaerolineales bacterium | reverse complement strand
AGAGGTACTGATGAACGGCGCTCAGTTCGTCAGCAACCGCTTTGTTCAGCAGTTCAATGCTTTTTTCGTACATCTGTCGCTCCTTTTGTTGAATGAAAATTTGTTTAGAATGATTATAACATAGTTTCTGCCATTTCCTTGACAAATTCAGCCTTCGCCGTAAAATTGCGGCAATGAATGCAAACACACTTCCTCAAACGTTTGGCTATTATTACGCCCGCGAAAACGGCCTCTTGCCGCAGGCCGTTCGCGGCGCGTGAGCAGGGAAAGCCCTGAGCGTCCGGACGAGGTCTGACGGCCTCGTCCTTTTGCTTTAAATTCCGCCGTGGAGGTGATCTCATGATGATTGTGATGCAAGCCAACGCAAGCGAAGACGATGTGCAAGCCGTGCTACAAGCCGTGCAGCGGCATGGCTTCCAGCCGCATGTTTCGCGCGGCGAAGAGCGCGTGGTCATCGGCGTTGTGGGCGAAGCGCGCCGCGCCGAGCCGGATGCCTTTTTGCGGCTTCCGGGCGTGGCGCGCGTCGTGCCGCTTTCCCGCCCATACAAACTCGCCTCGCGCGAATTCCACCCCCAAGACCGCCAAGTGCGGGTCGGCAGCGTGAAAATCGGCGGCGGCGCGAGCGTGGTCTTCATCGCCGGGCCGTGCTCGGTAGAAAGCCGCTCCCAACTGCTGGAAACGGCGCACGCCGTCAAAGAAGCGGGCGCACACATGCTCCGCGGCGGCGCTTTCAAGCCGCGCACTTCTCCCTATTCCTTTCAGGGCTTGGGCGAGCGCGGCTTGGAATTGCTTGCCGAGGCGCGCGAAGCCACCGGTTTGCCGGTTGTAACCGAAGTCATGTCGCCCGAACTTGTGCCGCTGGTGGCGCGCTACGCCGATATGCTCCAAATCGGCGCGCGCAACATGCAAAACTATGCCCTGCTGCGCGCCGCCGGCGCGAGCGGAAAGCCCATCCTGCTGAAGCGCGGCATGAGCGCAAAGTTGGATGAACTTTTGCTCGCCGCCGAATACATTTTGAGCACCGGCAACGAAAATGTGGTGCTGTGCGAGCGCGGCATCCGCACCTTTGAAACCGCCACGCGCAACACAACCGACATCAACGCCGTGCCAGCGCTCAAAGAGCGCACCTCTCTGCCGGTGATCGTTGACCCCAGCCACAGCACGGGGCACTGGGCGTATGTGGCGCCGGTGGCGCGGGCGGCGGTTGCCGCGGGGGCGGACGGCTTGATTGTGGAAGTGCATCCGCGCCCCGAAGAAGCCCTTTCCGATGGCGCTCAATCGCTCAAGCCCGAACGGTTTGCGCGGCTGGTGGAAGAGGCGCGGGCGATTGCCGCGGTGCTTTCCCGTTGAGGAGGTTGCTATGAAAGGCGAAACCCCTTCTGCCGAATTTGCTTTGAACGATGCCCACGTGGTGATTTTGGGCTTGGGGCTGATAGGCGGCTCGCTGGCTTTGGCGTTGCGCGGCAAGTGCGCCGCGCTGCTGGGCGCAGACCCCAATCCTGAGGCGCGTTCGCTTGCCAAAGCCAGCGGCGCTCTGGAAAGGGTTGCCGCCGACCCCGCCGAGATTTTGCCCTCCGCCGATGCGGTGATTTTAGCCGCGCCCGTCCGCAGTATCCTCGCCCTGCTGGATGATTTGCCGCGCTTGACGCCGCGCGCCGCCGTGGTGATGGATGTGGGGTCAACCAAATCCGCAATTGTGGAGCGGATGGCGGGGCTTCCGCCGCGGTTTGAGCCGATAGGCGGGCACCCAATGGCAGGTAAGGAACACGGGGGCTTTGCAAATGCCGAAGCGGGGCTTTTCCGCGGCGCTCCGTTTGTGCTCACGCCGCTTGCGCGCACAACCAAGCGCGCCCGCAATTTTGCGCTCGCGGTTGTGGAGGCGGTGGGGGCGCTCCCACTTTGGCTGGATGCCGAAACCCAGGACCGCTATGCCGCCGCAATCAGCCACTTGCCTTACCTCACCAGCCTTGCGCTTGCGTTGGCTACCCCGCCTGAAGCAACGGTGATGGCGGGGCCGGGCTTCCGTTCCGCTACCCGCTTGGCGGCTACCCCGCCGCAGATGATGCTGGATATTCTGGCTACCAACCGCCGCGCTGTGCTTGATGCCCTAAGCCGTTTCCGCCGCGCTTTGGACGCTTTGGAAAATGCCCTCGCGGCCGAGAATGAAGGAGAACTGAGGGATTTGCTCACGCGAGAGCGATAGGCTGTGACGCTTGTCACTTGATTTGGCAATAGTTTTGGTGTATTCGTATAAGTGGATAGATTGAAAATTTTGCCCCGCCAAAGGAGGTGCGGCCATGGAAACGAAAGTAGCGGATCGCGAAGCCGTGTTGGTAAATAGGTTGATTGATGAGGCTTGCCACAAAGCCAAAGGGAAGCCGATTTTGGAAGTGAAGATTGCCGCGGCAAAGTGCTCGGGCTTGGATGAAGGGCTGGTGCGGTTCTACTGGGACCAATACGCGGTGGATACCGTTTGTCAAGGCGCTCGCATTCACTATCACACCGTTCCCTTCATCCAGAAATGCCCTTACTGCGGCTACACTTTCGCTTCAAACAAGCAAAACGCCCCCTGCCCCAAATGCCGCGCAGAGCACACCGCCACGCTCGTAGGCGATGATTGCGCGATTGTGGAAGAGGTGGCAACGGC
>JALUBW010000189.1 GCA_027044735.1 Anaerolineales bacterium | reverse complement strand
CACAGATTAGCACAGAGGTTAACGCCAAGACGCCAAGGAACTCAAAGGACGCCAAGAAAAAGTTTCTGTGTTCTCTGCAAATTTCTGTGTATTCTGTGTTTTTCTTCAAATTCTGTGTTTTTCTTCAATCGGTGAAAATCTGTGTCAATCGGTGGATTGAAAGGAGGCGAGGGTGAAAACTTGGAAAATGAGCACGGCATTGCGTTGGCTCTACCGCCATTGGGCAGGCGGGTTTGCGCTGCTCTTGGTGGGCATAGTGGCGGGGGCGTTGCTTGCCGGTTGGGTTTTCAAACCAGCCTACACAGCCGACGCAATCTTCAGCGTGGGCTTCAATGCCGACGCCGTGCTCCGCTACCCCGAAGATTACAAAAACTGGCAAATGGCGCAGATGGATAGTTTCGTCACCTCGCCGAGCGTCCTCAACGACACCCTCGCCGCCCTTCCCCAAGACCCCTACTGGCAAAATTGGGACGCCGCGACGCTCAGCCGCCACCTTTCAACCCACTGGTTCAACGCGGGGGATTGGCACCTGCACGCCACAGCCGACACCGCCGCGCACGCCTCCACCCTCGCCGCCACGTGGGGCGTGGTCGCCCTGCGCGATATCCAAGACGCAATTGCCCACGGCGTCAAATTCCTTGAAGCCGACCGCCGCTGGGAGCAGGCGCAAAGCGAAATGCTGGCCGTTGAGGTGAACCTTGCCCACCTCGCCGACGCCGAAAGCGCCTTAGCCGAATGGCAAAAAAAGTTGGCGGATGGCGCAGTCCAATCCATCACACCTGAGCAGGCGGCAGAATTGAACTACTGGGCGGCGTTTGCGGCTTTCCCCGACAACCCCTACAAGCCGCTAACGGCAAACGCCCAGCCCAAGCAGGCGGAGGAATGGGTGACGGAGGCGCTTGCCCGCGTGCGCGCGGCGCAAAAAACGCTGAAAGACGAGCGCTCCATGCTGGAGCAGACCATCCAGAAAGCCGCCGCCGAGCGCGAGGAAAACCGCAAAGCCGCCGGCGGGGTTTCAACCGAATGGCGCTTGGTGCTCAAAGGGGGCAAAACCGCCGGGGTGTCGCAATTGGAAGAGCACGCGCCCGCTCTGTGGGCAAACACCACGGCAATAGCCAAGCGCTTGCACCCAGCCGCGCACGCCGTCTATTCGTGGAAGGACGGCGCGGCGGTCGGCGGTTTGGCGGCGCTGATGCTGTGGGTTGTTCTGGCGCTGGTTGCCGCCATCCAAACCGCCGATGAGGAGGCAAGCCGTGGCTAAGGCAACCATCGCCAAATGGTGGCAAAAGGCGCTCTGGGCGCTTTGGGTGCTCCTGCTCTTGGGCTTGCCCATCAGCAGTTTCAGCCACTTTCCACCTGCATTGGGCGGCAACGCGCAGGTGCGCCCGTTTTCGCTCTACCCGCTGGTGGTGCTGGCGTTTGTGGTGGCTCTACCGGCGCTTTTCCGCCGCAGGCTGAGCGCCGCGGCGCTGTGGCTTTTCGCATTCACGGCGGTAGCGGTGGTAGCGTCGTCGCTGTTTGTGTTGCGCGACATCGCGCCCGTGAACGGCGTGCGCCCGCCAGCGCGGGTGGTGCGCGCCCTGCTCACACTCGCCATTGGCGCGGCGTTTTACTTCACCGTGGCGTTCATGCCCCGCACCAAAGAGCAACTTGCCTCCACCCTGCGCTGGCTTTATGCCGCGCTCGCTTGGTCGCTCGCTTGGGGCACCTTCCAAATCGGCTACATCCTCACCCATTCCTACTCGTGGTATCTCACCGCCAACCACCTTCAGCGCCTGATTTCCTCCCGCAACCTGCTCACCCGCCGCATTTCCGGACCGGCTTATGAGCCGAACTGGTTTGCGAGCCAAATCGCGCTGGTTTTCATGCCTTGGCTGGTGGCATCGGTGCTCACGGGCAAAAGCGTTTTCAAAATTCGCTGGCGCTGGCTCACGGTGGAAGCGTTCCTCACGGTTTGGGCGTTTGGCGTTCTGCTGTTTACCTACTCGCGCGCCGGGCTGGCTACCGGCTTGCTGGTGGTGTTTTTGGGCTTAGTGCTCCACCCATCGCGGCGGCTGTCTTTCGGCAAGCGTGCGCTCATCGGCGGGGGACTGGCGGTTCTCGCGGCGGCGGCGCTCTTCCTGCTTGGCAAAACCAACCCTTACTTCGCCCGCATTTGGACTTATTGGGGGCTTCCGCCGGAAAAGTACATCTACTTCTTAGGCATGAAGGGGCGCTTTGCCTACTGGAAAGCCGCCTACATAACCTACCTGCAGCACCCGTTTTTTGGAGTGGGCTTAGGGAATTTCGGCTTCTATTTCGCCAAAAACGTGACCCCTCAGCCGCTTGGAATTGACCACGAGTTGCTGAAGGCGCTTTTGCCCGGTTCGGGCTATGGGATAGCAACGCCCAAAAATATGTATGTGCGCATTTTGGCGGAGACAGGCTTGCTTGGCTTTGTAACATTTTTTGCCTACTGGCTGGCGAGCCTGCGCGACGGCTTGCGCATGTTCGTTGCGAAGCGCCCCGAAGCGCGGTTTTGGGGATTTGGCGCGCTGTTGGGCTTTGCCGCCCTGCTGATTGACGCCGTGAGTTTCGGCTCGTTTGCCGTTGCCGATTTGTGGGTTTTCTTGGGGCTTATTGCCGCGGCGGGGAATGTGTTTTTGCAGGATAGAGGGATTAGGGATTGAGGAATTG
>JALUBW010000188.1 GCA_027044735.1 Anaerolineales bacterium | reverse complement strand
TGCCCGTCATCCATTGCCTTGGCCTCAATCACCGCACCGCCGACCTCGCCCTGCGGGAACGGGTGGCGTTTTCGGAAGAGGACATCCGCGCCGCGTTAGCCCGCTTGGGCTGCGGCAAGAACGGCAGCCGCCCCGCGCGGGTGTCGGAAATGGTCATCCTTTCCACCTGCAACCGCACCGAAATTTACGCCGTGGCGCCCGAGGAGGATTTTGACGCGCTGGAAGCCTTTTTGAGCGATGCCCGCCACATCCCCGCCGAAACCTTGCGCCCGCACCTTTACCGCTACCGCGACCGAGACGCGGTAGCGCATTTGTTTCGCGTAGCCAGTGGGTTGGATTCGCTGGTGCTGGGCGAGCCGCAGATTTTGGGGCAGGTAACGCGGGCATGGGAACTGGCGCGCGGGCAGGGGACGGTGCGCGCGGTGCTTGGGCGGCTTTTCCAAGCCGCAGTGCACACGGGCAAGCGGGCGCGCACCGAAACGGCCATCAGCCACAACCCCGCTTCGGTGGCGACGATGGCGGTGCACCTTGCCGCCCAGGTGGTGGAGGATTTGCCCGCGGCGTGCGTGCTGGTGCTCGGCGCGGGCGAAATGGCCGAGCAGGCGGTGGAAGCCCTGCGCGTTCGCGGCGTTTCCCGCATTCGCGTGATGAACCGTACCTTGAGCAAAGCCGAGGCGCTGGCTTCTCGCTGGGGCGGCGAAGCGACGACTTTTGAGGCTTTAGTGCCTTCCCTCGCCTGGGCTGACATCGTGATCACCTCCACCGGCGCGCCGCACACGCTGATTTCCCCCCGCCATGTGCGCGAAGCCTTTGCCCACCGCGACCGTCCCCTCGTGTTGCTGGATATTGCCGTGCCGCGCGATGTTGACCCCGACGTCGGCAAACTTCCGCACGTGCGTCTTTATGATTTGGACGCCTTGCAAGACCACCTGGAAGACGCGCTGGCCGCGCGCCGCGCTGCGGTTCCGCATGTAGAAGCCATCGTGGATGAAGAAGTCGCGAATTTCATGGCTTACCTGCAGACTTTGGACGTGGTACCCATCATCAGCGCGCTCCGTGCCCGTGCGGAGGAAGTGCGCCGCGCTGAATTGGAGAAAACCTTGCGGAAGATGCCCCACCTCACCCCCGAAGAGCGTGCTCGGCTGGATGCGCTCACCAAAGCCATTGTGAACAAACTCTTGCACACCCCCACGGTGGCGTTGAAAGAAGCGGCGAAAAACGCCCGCGCGGCCGAAACCGCCGCCATCGCCCGCCGGTTGTTTGGGTTGTGAACTGTTACCGTTCCAATCCCAACCGTCGCGCGACTTCTTCAGCCGGGAAAGTGTTTTCCTCGCTCCATCGCTCGCTCAACGAGCGTTGCAGCCGCTCCCGAACCTCTGACCGCAACTCCAGCCCGGCATCCGGGTCACTCAAAAGTTCCTGAAGCGACTCCCACACCACCTCGCGGATAAGCCGCTTTAGTTCTTCGACCGTCAAATCGCCTACCCGTTGTGCTGCCATCTTGCCACTCCTGTTTCTTGGTGAATTATATCCTAAACAGTCCCCCGGTAACCAAGCAACCAGAAAACCAGTGCCGACCCACGACTTCACCACGCCACGACCCACGAATCCACCATGCTCACCTTCGCCACCCGCCCCTCTGCCTTAGCCCGCTGGCAAACCCAATGGGTTGCCCGCGCGCTGGAAAACGCCCATCCCGGGCTGACTTGCTGTGAGGAAGTCATCACCACCCGCGGCGACAAGGTGCTTGATAAACCCCTGCCCGAAATCGGCGGCAAGGGGCTGTTTACGCAGGAACTGGAAGCCGCGCTGCTGAGCGGACGAGTGGACGCGGCGGTGCATTCCCTCAAAGACCTGCCCACGGAGATGCCCGCCGGTTTGACCGTGGGCGCGGTGCCGCCGCGTGCCGAGGTGCGCGATGCCTTGGTTTCGGCGCAGGGCTACACCTTAGAAACGTTGCCCCAGGGCGCGGTGGTGGGCACCTCCAGCCTGCGGCGGGCGGCGCAGTTGCTGGCCGTGCGCCCTGATTTGCAAATTCGCCCCCTGCGCGGCAATGTGGATACCCGTGTCCGCAAAGCGTTGGCAGGCCAGTACGATGCGGTAGTGCTGGCGGGTGCGGGGCTGGTGCGCTTAGGGCTGACGGAGCACATCAGCCAGTGGCTGCCCCTGGAAGTGATGCTCCCCGCGCCGGGGCAAGGGGCGCTGGCCGTGCAGTGCCGCGCCGACGACAAAGCCACCCTCGCCCTGCTGGCCGCCGTTGACGACCCCGCCACCCGCGCCGCGGTGGAAGCCGAGCGTGCCTTCCTGAGCGCCTTGGGCGGCGGCTGTGCCGTGCCCGTGGCGGCCTACGCCAACCCCCTCCCCGACGGCACCATGCGCCTACGCGGCTTCGTGGGCTCCCCCACAGGCCAGGGCTTTTGGCGTGGCGAAGCCGTGGGCGCTGAGCCGCGCGCTTTGGGGCAGGCGTTGGCGGAGCGCGCGGTGAGGGAGGGGGCGCGGATGTGGTTGAAGGATTAGCAGCGATTTGCGATTTAGGATTTGCGCCACTCGTGAACCGTAAATCCTAAATCGCCAATCCTAAATTTTCCCCCTTCATCCTTGCGGTGAGCGCGGTGCGAGCAGTTTGACCTGCACGGTTTCTAAAAGTGCGTCTTGCAAAAAGCGGCTTGCGTTGAGGA
>JALUBW010000187.1 GCA_027044735.1 Anaerolineales bacterium | reverse complement strand
GCAGGCGCTCAATTTCTTCGTTGATGTCGGCGTCTTTTTCAATGTAGAGGTCTTGCTGGGGCACGTAGGCTTCGGGCTGGTAGTAGTCGTAGTAGGAGACAAAGTATTCCACCGCATTTTCGGGGAAGAAGGCTTTGAACTCGGCGTAAAGTTGTGCGGCCAAAGTTTTGTTGTGCGCAAGCACCAGCGCCGGCATTTGCAATTCGGCTATCACAGAGGCTATGGTGAAAGTTTTGCCCGTGCCCGTTGCGCCGAGCAAAACTTGATGCCGATACCCCTTCCGCACGCCTTCTACCAAGCGGCGGATTGCCTCCGGCTGGTCGCCCGTTGGCTTGTATGGCGCTTGCAATTTGAAAAGCCTTCCCATCTACCTCGCTCCTTACTTCCTCAGTACCTCAATCCCTCAGTCCCTCAATCCCTTCATCCCCCTCACCTTTTCCATTATTAGCGCATCCTCGCGGTCAACGTAGTATTCTTCCCATCGCCTGACGACCTCGTAGCCGGCGGTGCGGTAGAGCATCTGCGCGGCGCGGTTAGAAACACGCACCGCCAGCCTCAGCGTTGTGTGCGGCATGGCGTTTTCGCAAGTTGAGAGCAGAGCATAGCCCAAGCCGCGCCGCCTGTGCGCGGGGTGGACTGCCAAGGTGATAATCCACCCCGCGCCGTCAATTTCTTGCCCTGCGGCGAAGCCGACCATTTCCCCCGCTTTGCCTACTGCCTTGAACCGGCAGATTTCCGGCCAAACCAGCACGCCCAGCAGTTCAAACAGCGGCCATGCGTCTTTCGGAAAGCACAGTTTTTCCAGCCTGCGGAGGGCGGTTAGGTCGCGCCATCCCGCAGGCTGGATTGAGTAGCCTGTGGGCAAAAGCCCTTCCGCGTCACTTCTGCTCGGCGTTTTCGCCTTCGCTCTCTGCATTCTCGGCAGGCTTGCCTTCGGCGACAATTTCTTCTTTCGCTCCCTCTTGCCTCAGTTTCAGAAAGTCGTTCATCAAACCGGTGAATTCCATCGGGAAGATGAACTTAGTGGACGGGCTGGTGCCCATTGCCCTGAGGGTGTCAAAGTATTGCAGGGTCATGGTCTTGGGGTCAATGGTTTGGGCAACGGAGTAAATGCGCTGGAGGGCAGTTGCAAAGCCTTCGGCGCGCAGGATTTGCGCTTTCTTTTCGCCCTCGGCTTTGAGGATGGCGGATTGCTTTTCGCCTTCGGCTTTGAGGATTGCCGCCTGCTTTTCGCCTTCGGCAACGTTGATGGCGGCTTCGCGCTTGCCTTGCGATTCGGTAACGAGGGCGCGCCGCTCACGCTCTGCCGACATTTGCCGGTCCATTGCTTCTTGGATTTTCTTCGGCGGCACGATTTCGCGGATTTCCACATTCGTCACTTTCACGCCCCAGCGCTCGGTAACTTCATCCAAGCGGGCGCGGAGCATGTTGTTGATGTGCTCACGCTCGGAAAGCACATCGTCCAACAAAATGCCGCCGATGACGGCGCGCAAGGTGGTGGTTGCCATGCCTTGCGCCGCGGCTTCAAAGTTGCCCACTTGGAGCACGCTTTGCTCGGCATCCAGCACTTTGTAGTACCAGATGAAGTCAACCGCGATGGCAGCGTTGTCTTTGGTGATGCAGGTTTGGTGTGGGATTTCGCGCACCTGCTCGCGCAAGTCAACGCGCACGCCGCGGTCAATGAAGGGGATTAGGAGCACCAGCCCCGGCCCCTTGGCGCCGACGCATCGCCCCAAGCGGAACACCACCAGCCGCTGGTATTCGGGCACAATTTTTATTGCCGCCGAAATTATTGCCAGCAAGCCGATTGCGAGTACGCCTACAATGCAAAGTAGACCAAGTGCGGCATCCATGCTTTGCCTCCTTATTGAGTGTGGTGGGAATCGGGAAGTTCTACTTCTTCAACTTTGAGGATAAGGCCGGAGCGGCCGACAACCCGCACAGCCGCGCCTTTGGGAATGGGGGAATCGCTGCGCGCTGTCCAGTTTTCGCCACCGACGTAGACCGTGCCTTCGTGGTTGATGGGCGTGCGCGCCTCGCCGATTTCGCCGATGAGCCTGTCAAGGCTGTGTACCGGTGGGCGCTCTTCGGCTTCAAGCACCTTGCGGGCGATTATCCACCCAAAGCCCACCACCAGCGCCGAGGTGGTGAGCGCCAGCCACGGCGAAACAGCGCTTCCCCCATTGGGCGAGCGGAAGATGAACACCGAGCCAACCGTGATGACCACCAGCGCTAAGGCAAGCCACACGGTGGCGCGCCGCTTGCGCCAAACCGAAAAGCCGAAAAAGACCGCCCCCACAACCCAAAGGGCGATCGCCCACGCGTTGACGGCAAGTTGGGTGGCGCTGTAGCCCGCGCCGAACAGCAAAAACAGCGCCGTGATTTCCAACAGCCCTGTGCCCGGCGTCAGGATGGCGAAAATCAGCACCACCGTTCCGCTTATGAGTAACAAATATGCCAAATTGGGCGTCAGCCATTCCATAGCGCCTCCTTATTGTGATTATACACCCACACTTTGAAAGGGGAGGGGAGGTCGTTGGGGTGTTGGGTCGTTAGGTCGTTGATTTGCGGTCAAACGCTTTGGAGGGGTGTGGTCGGAAGTCCGAGAGGGTGGGCTTTGTGGCTTGTAACCCGCGAGATCAGGAGCGCGGGCGCTTTTGAGATTGTTTTCCTTTCGGCCGAATGGAATGGAAACTTTTGCTTCTGTTTTTCTTGACTTACGGGGTGCCGCCTTTTATACTTGTTTAATGTAATCTTGCAGAGACATGGAGGTGGGGGGCTATTGGCAGGTTGGATTTTCCTGTACACCTACTCTTGGAAAGGAGGTGAACCTGACAAAGATATGGTAAAAATGCCCCTAACAGATTTGGTAACAATTTCTACATTCTGCAATTTCTCATGGCTTTTGGGCAGGTGAACGGTTTTGCCTACCGAAAACCCCTTCACTCTTATAGGAGGAGGATGTATGTCTCGCAGTAAGCTGTATTGGGTTGTGGGGTTGTTTATGGTAATCGGCCTGTTGGTCGGTGTTGTGCAACCGGCCTTTGCAGGCACCTCGCAGCCCCCAACAACGGCTTTTAACCATATAGTGACTCGGCCTCAGCACCAGAGCGGGCCGATGTACGTGGTTTATCCTTCCAAGCACGATGTTTCCCCGCCCCTGCGCACTTTGAAGGGACATCCACGAACCGCTAAGGAGTTAGCGGAGATTAAGCAGATAAGGGCAATTGCTTTGCGCCCGTTGCCCAAGATGCTCCGCACTCCTAAGGACGAAGTTACCGACCCCGCGGTTGTGCAAACAAGCGTTGATAAAAGTAAATTGGCTTCCATGCCGGCGCCGTTGGCTTCATTTGACGGCATTTACAATACCTACGGGGTGCTTCCTCCGGACACCAACGGTGATATCGGCTACGACCCGAATACCGGCAAGAAGTATTACTTCCAAATTGTGAATCTGGGCTATGCCGTTTGGGACGTTACCGATCCGGCTAATCCTACCCAGGTTATTGCTCCTACCGACAACAACGCCATGTGGAGCGGCTTTGGTGGGATTTGCGAAAGCAACAACGACGGCGATCCTATCGTTCTGTTTGACCATTTGGCGAATCGTTGGTTGTTCAGCCAATTCGCGTTGGATTTCGACAACAATAAGTTCTATCAATGTATTGCGGTTTCTGAAAATGCTGACCCGTCGGGCAATTGGTACCGTTATTCATATCAGATCCCCAGCAACTTGATGAACGATTACCCCAAGTTTGGTGTTTGGCCCGACGCCTATTACATGACCGCCAACCAGTTTGACCCCAACAACAATTGGGCTTGGGCCGGCGCTGGGGTGTTTGCCTTTGAGCGTTCTAAGATGCTCACTGGCGAGACCGCCCGAATGGTTTACATCAATGTTGGTGCAGCAACTCGGGACTACGGAGGCATGTTACCTGCGGATTTGGACGGCCTTGCCCCTCCGGCAGGCACTCCCGGCTACTTTGTGGAATGGGATGATAGCAGTTGGCTGGGCGACCCGCAGGACACTCTGCGCATCTGGGAATTCCATATAAATTGGGATGACACCAGCGCTTCCACTTTTGGCGCTAATAGTTCGTATGACCCCAACTACATGGTAGGCACCTCTGATGTAGACCCGAATATCGACCAGGTAGATCAACCAAATGGTGTTGCACTTGACACCATTGCTGACCGGTTGATGTATCGCCTTGCGTTCCGCGCTTGGGATGACGGCACTTTCTCAATGGTCAGCAACCATACTGTGAACGCCGATGGCAATGGTCATGCGGGCATTCATTGGTTTGAGTTGAAGTGGGATGGCTCAACATGGAGCCTGGCTCAAGATGGTGTGTACGCTCCCAGCGACGGCAACAGCCGCTGGATGGGTAGCATTGCAATGGATGTCGTGCACGACATGGCGCTTGGCTATTCCATCACTGGTCCTTCTAAATACCCCTCTGTGTACTTCACAGGCCGGTTGGCTGGCGACCCCGCTGGTGAAATGGGTGATGAGGGTGTAATTGTAGAAGGTGGTGGCTCGCAAAGCCACTCTTCCGGCCGCTGGGGCGACTACAGCATGATGGGAGTTGACCCTGAGGATGGTTGTACTTTCTGGTACACCCAGGAATACTACCCTGCGGACAGCACTGCTACTTGGTACACCCGCATCGGCGCCTTCAAGTTTGAATCGTGCACCAACGGCCCTGCTGGTTCCTTGGAGGGCACCGTTACCGATGCTAACACCGGTAACCCTGTTGCTGGCGCTACGGTAGAAATCACCGATTTGAGCCTCAGCACAACTACCGATGAAAACGGCCATTACGCTTTCACAACTGTGCCTGTTGGCACTTATACCGTCGCCGCTTCTAAGTTTGGTTACACTGAGGCTTCTGCATCGGTTGACATTACTGATGGGAATACTACTTCCCAAGATTTTGCTCTGACCCCCAAACCGAGGCATGAAGTTACTTTCCATGTTACTGACAGCGATGGCAACTGGCCTTTGTATGCCAAGGTTGACATCAGCGGTGATCCGGAAGGCCCCTTCTTCACCGATCCTACTACGGGCACTGTGGTTGTTTCGTTGCCTGAAGGTAATTACACGGTTACCGTTCACTCTATGATAGACGGTTACATTGATGGCAACGATACACAAGATATCACCGCGGATACCGATTGGGATTTTGCTCTTGCGGCTGATTTGGTCAGTTGCTCCGCTCCGGGTTATGCTTTTACCCCCGGCTTTTCTGAAAATTTCGATTCCGGATGGCCTCCCAGTGGGTGGACCATCAAGGACAATGCCGGGACCGGTGTGATTTGGAAGACCAACAGTGATTGGGGCGAAGGTAACTACACAGGTGACTCCGGTGAGGCGGCTACTGCCTCTAGTGACAAGGCAGGCGATAGCGCTTTTGATACCGAGTTGATTACTCCCGCTATAGATCCAAGCACTCTCCCGGGTTTGACATTAGTCTACGATGCTAACTATCAAAACTTTGCGGGGCACGATTCTCTGGATCTGGATATCAGCACAGACGGCGGTACGAACTGGCAGACTTTGTTGCACTGGGCTGAGGATCATGGCGCGTTGCATAGCAAACCGGGCGAACGGGTTGTAGTAGACCTTTCCAGTGTGGCAACTGGTTCTTTCCAACTACGTTGGCATTACTACGATCCCGATTCAAGCGCTTGGGATTGGTATGCTGAGATTGATGATGTCGCGATTGGTGGTTGTGTCCGTGTTGATGATGGCATCATTTTGGGCACGGTGACCGATGCTAACACTGGCCAAGAGATGCCGAGTGTTACAGTTGAAGACGGCGATGGTAGGCAGGCTGCCTGGTTTGATGCTTCGGCCGATCCGGCTACGCCGCAGCACATGTTTGTGATTTCGGAGAAGGCCGGTAGCGTTGATTTGCATACCACCAACTTCCCGCCCGGCTACAATGCCGCCTCGGCTACGGTGGATATGACCGCCGGTGCCGCGATTCGGCAAGATTTTGCCCTAACGGCGCCAATGCTGTCCATGGCCCCGGATTCTCTCAACTTTGAGTTTGAGTATCTGAATCCGCGCACCGACAGCGACACCGTTACCTTGAGTAATACCGGTACGGCTGATGCCAATGCTCAAATTTTGGCCGTGAAAGGCGCGGCAATGGTGTTTAGCACTGCTCCTGAGGAAGGGTTGGAGCACTTTGCCCTTAGCAATTTCTCTGATACGGTGCTGAAGCACCTGCGCGATAAGGATGCGCGCAATGCTGCAGTTACGATACCCTCGTTTGAGAAGCCGCTTCATGCGCCAATCGCGGCGGATGCTGGTGAACTTATCAGCAGTTGGGATACCGGTTTGCCTTATGCTTGGGGCATTGGCGTTGATAAGGATACTGGCAATCCGTGGATAGGCAATATCACTGCGGCCGGTAATGGCGGTGAAGACAAAGATTACGAATACACGCCTGATGGCACTCAGACTGGCAACGCCATAGATTTGACTTCGTGGGATACCTATGGATACGCGGCCGATATGGCTTACGATCCATTTACCCACACATTCTGGCAGATTGACGTGGGCAGTGACTACTGCATCCATGAGATAGATCCGGTTTCGCTGGTTTCGACCGGCAAGAGGATTTGCAATGACTACAATTTGAGCCTGCGCGGCTTGGCGTTTGACCCGACCACCAACACTTTCATTGCAGGCACGTGGAATTACGGCGGTTACGTGTTCCGCCTTGGGATGAACGGCGCTATTTTGGATTACAAGAAAGTGAGCCTGCCGATCAGCGGCTTGGCGTTCAATCCCTCCACGGGTCACTTGTTTGCGATGGTCAACACTGATACCCAGAATACCGGCGCCTTTGATGTGTACGTCTTGGATGTTAACAACGGCTACTCCATACTCGGTATGTTCAACGTCCATCAGCCGGGGAGCACCGACTCGGTTATAGGTGCCGGTGGGCAAGCGGCAATGGGCTTTGCGTGCGATGGCGCGCTTTGGGCTATTGACCAGGGTGCTAACAAAGCGCTTTCCTTCAAGAGCGGCGAGGATGGCTGGTGCGATTGGCAAGCCGACTGGGTGACCGTGGATCCGGCGAACCCCAGTGTTGGCTTTGGCTCTTCGCAGGATTTGAATGTCCAGGTGGATCTCACTGGTAAACCGGCTGGGACCTATAAGGCTCATCTCGTTGCGCTTGCTACTACTCCTTACTACGTTGCTCCAGTGAACATCACTGCTGTGGTCAAGCCGCTCAACGACGATCCGGATAATGCGATTGCGCTGAACGTGCCCGACGGTGTGGTGATCAATGATGCCAGCCCCTATACTTTCATCAGCACCGATCCGATACCGTCGTGCGTGACCTCGCGCGTTGGTGGAACGGCTTGGTACACGGTTACCACCACCGAGGATAAGAAGGTGAACATTGATACCTTCTCGTCCGACTTTGACACTGTGCTGGCTGTGTACGCCAACTCGCCGGATGCCGCGAATGAGGTTGCTTGCAACGATGATGCGAGCGGCACGCAATCGCAAGTCACCTTTGACGCTACGGCCGGCACCATCTACTACATCATGGTTGGTGCTAAGAACGAAGGTACCGACGGCGAATTGCACCTGCACGCGACTTCGTTCACCGATGTCCCCGGTTCCTTCTGGGCTTGGGCTTACATTGAGGCTATTAAGTCGTCACTGGGCATTCAGGGTTATGGCGATGGCAATTACCATCCAGCAGACACCGTAACCCGCGCCCAGATGGCCAAGTTCATCTTGCTGGCCGTGCACGGCGCCGGTTACACTCCGCCGTCGTTTGACACCTACAGTTTCCCCGACATTGCCGGCAACTGGGCAGCCGACTGGATTGAGGAAGCCCATCAAGAAGGCATTGTTAACGGGTACTCGGATGGTAACTACCACCCGGCGGATCCCGTGAACCGTGCTCAGATGACAAAATTCGTCTTGCTTGCTAAGCACGGCGCCGGTTACACTCCGCCGTCGTTTGACACCTACAGTTTCCCCGACATTGCCGGCAACTGGGCAGCCGACTGGATTGAGGAAGCCCATCAAGAAGGCATTGTTAACGGGTACTCGGATGGTAACTACCACCCGGCGGATCCTGTGAACCGTGCTCAGATGGCCGTCTTCCTCGCACGAGGCTTTGACCTGACGGTGCCTACTTTACTAAAGTAGGTTACTGTTAATGCAAGAGGCTCGCGATGGGCTTGCCTGTCGCGAGCCTCTTTTTTGTTTCATGCTGTGCTCCTAAGGATTATGGTGGTGATGTCATTGCGAGACCCGCTCGCGGCGCTTGGCTCAGGCTCCGAGGCGAGTCCGGTCTTCTGGTCGCCTGCGCGTGTTGTTGTGAGCCGCCGAAGGCGCCGAAGCAACTCTCTTTTTAGCCGCAGGAGACCGCTTCGGTGACTATGCCGTCTTGCAGTGACCCGTCTGTGAGGAATTTTTGGATAGGTTTTACTCTTTCTGAACTATCAAATATTTGGTTTGTGCACTAAGTCTCCGTTGTGGGATTTTGTAAAAGAGGCTCCTGCGTCCCTATGAGCGCAGGAGCCTCTAATTTTGCCGTCGGAGGTGAGGTTGTGCTCCATAGTTTTTGCCATGGCTGCAATCGTAGAAAAGGTATAATATATTGCGCTGAGTGAAATGAAGTTCTTCTGTTGCTAAGCAGGCAGGGATACTGCAGTGAAACGAGTTTTCCGAATTAGCCACTTCATAGCGGCAAAATTCTTTGTGGATCTGTTGCTTTGGCTCGCGGCCGCCCCTTTAGCGTTTGCTTTGCGGGTTGATAACATCGCGAAGTATGCTCCCGCTATTTATTTTTACACCTTGGCCTCGGCGCCTATAAAGTTAGGCTTGCTTTGGCTCAATGACCTTCATAAGCAGGCTTGGCGCAGGGTAGGCATGTATGACTTTTATGCCCTTCTGCGGGCGGTGGGGGTTTACAGCGCCATCATGATTTCGCTGGCTTGGCTTTGGCGTATCTTCCAAGTTAGCCGCTCTTCGCTTGCAATGCCCCGAAGCGTTCCCTTCATTGAGGCGCTTTTGAGCATTTTGCTTTTGGGGGGAGTGCGTTTCCTGGGGCGTTGGTGGAATGAAACCCGCGCCCGCTGGGGTGCTCGGCGGCAGCCGTCGCGCAAAGTGCTTTTGGTCGGCGCGGGCGAAGCCGGCACTATGATGGCAAGGGAAATGCGGCGTCACCCTGAGATGGGACTCTCGCCAATTGCTTTTTTGGATGACGATCCGACGAAGCGCGGCACAAAAATCCTCGGCGTTCCGGTTGTGGGTGTTCTGGATGATCTACCCAAAGCCGTGCGCGACCTCAAGCCCGATGAAGTCTTGATTTGTATGCCTTCCGCCTTGGGCGATACTATTCGCCGCATTATTGAATCTTGCCAGCGGGAAGGGGTAGCTTACCGGACGATACCGGCGTTGTATGAAATACTTTCCGGCGAGGTGCTCATCCAGCAAATTCGCGAGGTGCGGCTTGAAGATTTGCTGCGCCGCGAGCCTGTGCGTTTGGATTTGGATTCAATAG
>JALUBW010000186.1 GCA_027044735.1 Anaerolineales bacterium | reverse complement strand
AGCCCGTTTTCTTCGGCGGCGTCGGCGGCGGTAACGCCGGGGCCGCCTGCGTTGGTGAGGATGAGCAAGCGGTTGCCGCGCGGCAACGGCGCCCATGCCAGCGTGCGCGCCCATTGGAACATCTGCTCCACCGTTGCGGCGCGCAGCACGCCGCCGCGGCGAAATGCCGCGTTGAACGCCTCTTCACTGCCTGCTAACGCACCCGTGTGCGATGCCGCGGCGCGCTTTCCGGCTTCGTAGCGCCCCACTTTCAGCGCCACTAACGGCGTCTTTTGGGAAACCGCGCGCGCCGTCCGCACAAACCTTTCCCCCGCCGCCACGCTTTCCAAATACATCGCCACGGCTTTTGTGTGCTTGTCCTCCGCCATGATGGGGAGGATGTCGGTCTCGTTCACATCGGCTTGGTTGCCAAGGCTGACCAAGCGCGAATAGCCGACGCCCGCGCCGCGCGCCCAGTCAATCACCGCTGCGGCTAAAGCCCCCGAATGGGTGAGAAAGCCCACCTCGCCCACCGGCGGGCCGGGGGGCGGCAGGAAGGTTGTGTCCAACGGCAGGTGCGTATCCACAACGCCGATGCAGTTGGGGCCGATGAGGCGCATCCCGTGGCGGCGGGCAATTTCAACACAGGCTTCTTCAAGCGCCGCGCCCTGTGCACCGGTTTCGCGGAAGCCGCCGGAGGCGATGATGGCAGCCTTGATGCCCTTTCGCCCGCAAGCCTCAAGCACGGGCGGCACCGCGGGGGCGGCTATCAGGATGACCGCTAAGTCAACCGCCTCGGGAAGGTCGTCCACGCTGGCATAGAGCGGATGCCCGAGCAGGGTGCCGCCTTTGGGATTGACGAGGTACACTTTGCCGGGGAAGCCGCCGGCGATGAGGTTGTATGCCACGCCGTAGCCGAGTTTGGTCGGCTTGGTGGACGCGCCTACAACGACTACGCTTTTGGGGTTGAAGAAAAGTTTGAGGGAAGTCAAGGGAGGGCTCCTGAAGGAAGTGTCAAGTGTTACCGTGTCAGGTGCTTCGGTGTCAGGTGCTCCAGTGTCAGGTGTTTTGGTGCTCGGCGAGGGGCGGGAGGTCGGAGATGGAGGTGAGTCCGAAGGAGCGGAGGAACAAGTCGGTGGTGGCGTAGAGGATGGGGCGGCCGGGGGTGTCAGCACGGCCGACCTCTTCTATCAGCCCTTTTGCCAACAGCGAGCGGATTACGCCGTCACTGCTGACGCCGCGCACCGCGTCTATTTGTGGGCGGGTTATCGGCTGGCGGTAGGCGATGATGGCAAGGGTTTCCAGCGCCGCGGGGGAAAGGCGCGTTTCCGCCGACAAGCCGAGAAAGCGGGCGACGTCCTCACCGCACTCGGGGGCAGTTGCCAAATGCCAAAGGCCGCGGTGCCGCACAAGACGGATGCCGCGGCTTTGGAGGGTTTCTTGCAGGCTTTCCAGCGCCTTTTCCACCGCCGAAGCCGAAGCGCCCAAGGCGCGCGCCAACCGCGCCGCCGAAACCGGCTCGTCTGCAACAAAGATCAGTGCTTCTATACGCGCTTCTAACGAAAGAGGGACACTCATGCTATAATTCGCCTGCTTGTTTTTGGTATTGTAGGATTGATTATAACCTATGTGCATAGGAGCACAGGGCGCGATGAAAAACCTGTTGCGGGCATTTGTGTTGCTGGGGTTGGCGTTGGCGATATTAGGGGGGTGCGCGCCGCGGCGTAGCGAGGGGATGCTCACGGTCAAGGTAATTGCCGATGGGAAAACGCACACGGTCCGCTTACCGGTGGGGAGCAGCGCACAACAAGCCATCAATGCCGCCGGGGTCAAACTCGGCAATTTAGACCGCACCGAGCCGCCTGCTTACACCCTGCTAAACGATGGCGACACCGTGCGCGTAGTGCGCGTGCGCGAAAAATTCGCCGTCCGCGAAGAAATCATCCCTTTTGAACGGCGCATTTTGCGCAACGAAGCCCTGCCCGAAGGCGAAACCCGCCTTGTGCAAGCCGGTGTAAACGGTAGGCGCGAGGTCACTTACCGCCAAGTGTTTGAAAACGGCAAGATGGTCTCAAACCAAGCGGTCAAAAGCGTGGTGGTGAAAAAGGCCGTCCCCGAAATTGTGATGGTGGGCGTGCAAACCCCGTTTGTACCCAAGCCGATTCCGGGGCGGCTGGCTTACATTGCGGGCGGCAACGCGTGGATTATGGACGGCAACACCGGCAAGCGCCGTCCGGTAGTTACAACCGGCGACCTTGATGGGCGCGTTTTCACCATTTCGCCCAACCGCCGCTTTTTGCTTTTTACGCGCAAATCCGATAAAAAGGGCGAACTGAACTCGCTTTGGCTTGCCGATTTGGATTCCTCGCCGCCCAAACTCACCGACCTCGGCGTGCGCAACATTGCCCACTTTGCCGACTTCGCACCCGATTCCTCCTTCACAATTGCCTATTCCACGGTGGAGCCGCGCGCCGCGCCGCCGGGCTGGCAGGCAAACAACGACCTTTACACCCTGAGTTTCAGCGCGACCGGCTGGGAATCGGAGCCGCGGCTTAGGCTTGAAGCCAACTCCGGCGGCATCTACGGCTGGTGGGGAACAACGTTCGCTTGGTCGCCGGTGGAGGAACGCTTGGCTTTTGCCCGCCCTGATGCCGTGGGCTTGTTCAACTTTGGAGATGACGCGCTGACGCCGCTCATCCACCTTGTGCCGTACCAGACCAATGCCGATTGGGCATGGGAGCCGGGGGTGGCGTGGTCGCCCGACGGCAACAC
>JALUBW010000185.1:5664-9733 GCA_027044735.1 Anaerolineales bacterium | reverse complement strand
TCCGCATTGCCCACGCGGGCGTGCCTGCCGCCCTGCAGGTGGGGCTTGAGTCCTGCCGCGCGCCGCTAATTGCCCGCATGGATGCCGACGACTACGCTCACCCAACCCGCCTCGCCGCGCAAGCGGAATTTCTGCGCGCCCACCCCCAAGTCGCTGTGCTCGGCACGCGCGTTGCCCTGCACCCCAAAGGCATGAACGGCGAGGGAATGCGG
The DNA here is from genome assembly GCA_027044735.1 of Anaerolineales bacterium. Taxonomy (GTDB): domain Bacteria; phylum Chloroflexota; class Anaerolineae; order Anaerolineales; family DRMV01; genus JALUBW01. The sequence goes on along the minus strand of JALUBW010000185.1, from coordinate 9,521 downwards.
GTTTACCTTGAATGGCAAAACCGCCTGCTCACCGATGAGCAAATTCGCCGCGAAATTTTCATAGAAAGTCCGTTTGTGCACCCCAGCGTGATGTTCCGCCGCGAGGCGGTGGAACGCGTCGGCGGCTACCGCTCGGTGCAGTGGCTGGAAGATTACGACCTCTGGCTCAGGCTTTATCTGGAAGGGGCACGTTTCGCCAAACTGCCGCAAACGCTGTTGCTTTGGCGCGACCACGCCGAGCGCGTCACCCGACGCGACAAGCGCGCCTCGCTTGAAAACCTGCTCCGCCTGAAGGCGCACTACTTGGCGCTTGGCCCCCTGCGCGGCAGGGAAAGCATAATCGTCTGGGGAGCAGGCATGACCGGCAGGCGGTTAGGGAAACTGATGTTGCGCGCGGGCCTGCCGGTTGTGGCCTTTGTGGATATTGACCCGCAGAAAATCGGCAAAACGCGCCACGGCAAGCCCATTTTTGCCGCAGAAGAACTGCCACGGCTCTGGAAAGCCCATCCCAAACCCGCGGTGATTGTGGCCGTAGGAGCGCGGCGCGCCCGCACGCTCATCCGCCCGCGGCTGGCAGAATGGGGCTTGCGCGAAGGGCAGGATTGGTGGTTTGCGGCGTGATAAAATCAAGAGCGCGGCGAAGCCGCAAAGGGCGCCGTTGGCGCGCCTTCACCCAATTCAGCAGGAGCAAGTTTTATGGAACGGAAGGGCAAATTCTACCTCGGCAACCGCTACGACCTAAAAAACGGCACACTCACCGACCAACCGGTGCTTTACGACCCAGACGACCTCACCACCCACGCCTTCGTGGTCGGCATGACCGGCAGCGGCAAAACCGGCTTGTGCATTGACATGATGGAAGAAGCCGCCCTTCAAGGCATCCCTGCCCTGCTGATTGACCCCAAAGGCGACATCACAAACGAACTGCTACACTTCCCCGAACTCAGGCCGGAGGATTTCAAGCCGTGGATAAACCCTGATGAGGCGCGGCGCGCGGGCAAAACCGTTGACCAAGCCGCCGAAGAAACCGCCTCGCTCTGGCGCAACGGCTTAGCCAAATGGGGAATCGGCCCCGACGACATCCGCGCCCTCGCCAACTCCGCCCACTTTGCCATTTACACTCCCGGCTCCGATGCAGGCATCCCCGTCTCAATTCTCGCCTCGCTGAAAGCCCCCAAAATCCCGTGGGAGGGCAACCGCGAGGTGCTCTTGGAGCGCATAAGCGGCACGGTAACCGCCATCCTCGGCTTGGTGGGCATGGACGACATTGATCCGGTGCGCTCGCGCGAGCACATCCTGCTCAGCAACATCTTCCAGCACGCTTGGAGTCAAGGCAAAGACCTTTCGCTTGCCGAACTCATCCTGCAAACCCAAAACCCGCCCTTCCAAAAACTCGGCGTGTTTGACCTTGAAACCTTTTTCCCCGCCAAAGACCGCGCCGAACTCGCCATGCTCCTAAACAACATTTTAGCCGCCCCGGGCTTCCAAACATGGCTGAGCGGCGTGCCGCTTGACATTCCAAGCCTGCTCTTTGCACCCGACGGCAAACCGCGCCACAGCGTTTTTTACCTCGCCCACCTGAGTGACCAAGAGCGCATGTTTTTCATCACCCTGCTCTTCTCATCGGTGGAAACTTGGATGCGCACCCAGCCCGGCTCCGACGCCCTGCGCGCCATCCTCTACTTTGACGAAATTTACGGCTACCTGCCGCCCACCGCCAACCCGCCATCCAAGCAGCCAATGCTCAGGATGCTGAAGCAAGCGCGCGCCTTCGGGCTTGGGCTCGTTTTGGTAACCCAAAATCCGGTTGACGTGGATTACAAAGCCCTTTCCAACATGGGCACATGGTTCATCGGCAAACTACAGACCGACCGCGACAAACAACGCCTGCTTGACGGCTTGCAGGGCGCTTCGCCCACCGTTGACCGCCAAACATACGACCTGCTGATTTCCTCGCTGAAAAAGCGCGTCTTTCTGCTCCACAACGTCCACGAAAAAGAGCCGGTGGTTTTCCACACCCGCTGGGCGATGAACTACCTGCCCGGCCCGCTGACGCGCGCGCAAATCCCTGCGCTCAACCGCCTTGTGGGCGCAAAGCCCGTTGTGGGGGAAGGGACGACTTCGGACGCGGAAAGCGCCGCGAGCACCGCGAGCACCCAATCCCCCACCCGCCAAGCTCCGGCAGAACGGGCTGCCACATTGCCCGGAAGCACAACACGGCCGCGGGTGCCGCGCGGCGTCGGTGAGTACTTCCTCCCCCAAACGCTCACCCTTTCCGAAGCAATAGACCAACTGCCGCGCCCGCTGCCTGAAGGGGCAAAGCAAAAGGGCATCCTCTACCGCCCCACCCTGCTCGCACAGGCGCAGGTGCGGCTGGTGCGAGCCAAATATGGCTTGAACACCGCCGTTTCCCGCACCGCACTTGTGGATGAAATTGACCAAAGCGGCATTGTCCGCTGGGAAGATTTCCTCACCGAGCCGATACCCGAAGAAAAACTTGACGACGCCCCCCTGCCCGAAGCGCACTTTGCGCCGCTCACAGGGGCGCTTGGAGACGCCAAAATCCTCAAAAGCCTGCGCTCCGACTTCGCCGATTTTGTGTACCACGACACCGAAGTGATCGTGCGTTACAACAAAACCCTCAAAGTGTACGCCGGGCCTGAAATTTCGCAGGCCGAATTTCGCCGGATGTGCACCGAGGCGGCACGCGAAAAAATGGAAGCCGAAATGGAAAAAGTCGCCGCCAAATACGACCGCCAACTAAAGCGCCTACAAGAACGGTTGGAGCGTGAAGAGCGAGAACTGGAAGAGGACAAAGAGGAATATCAACAGCGCAAAATGGAAGAAATGGGCACACACGCGGAGAACGTGCTTGGCCTCTTCTTGGGACGACGGCGCAGGCTCACCACTTCGCTCACCAAGCACCGCCTCACCGAGCAAGCCAAAGCCGATGTGGAAGAATCTGAAGAAGCGATTGCCGACTACAAACGCCAAATTGCCGACCTAAAGCAGGAAAAAGAGGAAGCGCTGGAGGACGTACACCGCAAGTGGGCAGACATTGTTGAGGAAATGGATGAACTGCCGGTGCGCCCTTACAAAAAGGATGTAATGGTGGAACTTTTCGGCATCGCTTGGTTCCCGTATTACCTGATGGAAGCCGAAGGAGAAGTTGTAGAAGTGCCGGCGTTTGAGGTGAAGAGCAAAGAGGACTGAGCGCTTAAGGCTCGGCAAGTAACGCAAAGAGGTTGACGCAGAGGCACATAGTGCACATAGTCTAGCGGAGGAGTTGCCTCGCCCAAAAACGGCAAGAGAAACCTCTGTGTTCTCTGTTAACTTCTGTGCTTTCTGTGGTTTCCTTCATCAAGGCCAAACAGCGCAATAGCCTCCACCTCGCTAAGCAAGGAGCAAACGATGAACAATGCCCCCGCCGAGCCAACTCGCGGGCAAACGAGGATGCCCAAGCCCCAAATCTTGCCACCGCACCCGGGCTTAGTGCGGCTTTTGGGCAATTTGGACGACCTGCTCCAATTCGTAGTGGGCATTTTACTGGTAATCACGGCGCTTATCCTAATCGGCCAGACTTTGTGGGCAATCCCCGCGGCGATAGAAGAGTTTCCGGCGGGGGCAAAAATGTCTGCCGTCATCCACGACATTATGCTGGTGATGATTGTGCTGGAGTTGCTGTGGACGGTGGTCACATACCTGCAAGAGCACACCGTGCCGTTAGAGCCGTTTTTGTTCGTGGGCATCATTTCCAGCGCGCGCAAACTCCTGCTCATCGGCGCGCAAATGTCGCTCACCGAAAGCAGCCCCGAAGTCGCCCAACTCCAAATCCGCGAACTGCTCGTGCACGGCGG
>JALUBW010000185.1:0-5564 GCA_027044735.1 Anaerolineales bacterium | reverse complement strand
GCGATGAGACGCGCCGTGAAATCCTTGAACAAGAAAAGGAAATCGCCGACGCCCAATTTTTCAGCATCCTCACCCAACTGCTGGACGCTGCCATGTTGGGCAACGACCGGCGCACGGCCGAGCAACTTGCCGCCATCTACAACCTTGCCGTGGAAAACACCCCCTACGGCCAAGAAATCAAAAAGCAAGAAAAATCGCTCAAAGCCGCCGAAGAGGCCATCCGCAAACTCGGCGAACGACCCACTTTGGATGAGGTGGTGGATGCGTTCATCGCCGCTGCCGATGATGAACTGCAACTGACAGCCCTCACCAGCGTCCTCCGCCCCGTGATGAACTACGAGTTTTTCAGCCGTCTCACCGAGCGCATTGATAAAGCACCCGAAAGCGAAAAAGCCAAGTTGGAAAAACTCCGCGACCACCTGCTGAAACTCGTTCAGGAGGTGGACAAGGCGATGCAAAACGAAATCAAGGTGCACCGCGAGGCGGTGGAACGCGTGCTTTCTGCCGAAAATGTAGAGCAGGCAATTCAAGAAGTTGCGCCGCTAATTGACCCGATTTTCCTTGAACTTCTGGAAAACGAACTAAAGGAAGCACGCCAAAAAGGAGACTTGCAACGAAGCGCCCGCATCAGCCAAGTGCTTGAGACGATAGAAAAACTCACCGCCCCGCCGCCGGAAATTGCCCTCATCCAATCGCTGCTGGAAGCGCCCGACGCCGAGGCGCGCGAAAAACTGCTCAAAGAAAACCGCAAACTGGTGAACGAAGCGCTGGTGCAGCAAATGGCAGCGCTTATTGGGCAACTGCAATCGCAGGGCGCGCCCGCCGAAACCATCCAGAAAGCGCATGAAGCCTACCAGCAAGCGCTCAAGTTTTACATGGCGCACCAAGTCCACCTTTAGGCAAAACACATGGTAAGCGCGCAATACACATTTCCCCGCTCGTTTTTGTGGGGAAGCGTAACCTCAGCCCACCAACTTGAAGGAGAGGAGCGCAACAACACATGGTGGCGCTGGGAAGAAGAGGGGCGCGCCGCGCCAACAGGCCGCGCCGCCGAATGGTGGCAAGGCCGCTGGCGCGAAGACATAGCCCGCACCGCCGAAACTGGGCAAAACGCGCTCCGCTTTTCAGTGGAATGGAGCCGCATCCAGCCCACGCCCGACCGCTGGGACGATTCCGCGCTGGAGCATTACCGCGCCATTGCCCGCGAAATGGTTGAGCACGGCCTCACCCCCTTCCTCACATTGCACCACTTCACCGAGCCAATTTGGTTCGCCGAAAGCGGCGGCTGGTGCAACCCAGAAGCGCCGACCCTTTTCGCCGAATTTGCCGCCAGAACCGCAGCGGCGCTGAAAGCGTACGTGCCGCTTTGGTGCACTTTCAACGAGCCATCGCATTACATCTTCCAAGGCTACATCGCAGGCGTTTTCCCTGCCGATGGAAGCGGTTGGGAAGACGGGGCGCAAGCCGCAGAGGGAATGGCGCGCGCCCACGCCGCGGCTTACGAGGCCATCCACCGCGAGCACCCCGAAGCCCGCGTCGGCGTCGCGTTCCGCCAAACGCCGCTCAGCGCCGCGCGCCGCCCTTTCCCAACCGATGCTTTTGCCGCCAATCGGCTGGGGCGCTGGCTGAACGACTACTTCCCCACCGCCTTCACCAAGGGGCGGCTGCTGAGGCCGTGGTTCAGCCGCCGCGCCCCCAAACTTGCCAACACACTGGACTGGTTCGGCGTGAGTTACTACAGCCCGGCAACGGCGCTATTTACGCCCCAAGCGCCGCTTTGGGGAATGCTAAAGCCGCCGCACAACCCCGTCAGCGAGCATGGCGAAATTGCGCACGCACCAGAGGCGTTCCGCGCCGTGCTCAAACGGGCGGCGCGCTACAGATTGCCCATTTTCGTCACCGCCAACGGCGTGGAAGACAGCGCGGATTCCGTCCGCCCGCGTTACCTTGCCGAACACATCCACCAAGTTTGGCGCGCCGTCAACTGCGGCGAAGGCGTAGAAGGCTACTTCCATTACAGCCTGCTTGACGGCTATGAGTGGGATAAAGGCTGGGAACGCAAATTTGGCCTCTGGGCGCTTGACCGCGAAACCCAAGCCCGCACCAAGCGCCCCAGCGCTGAACTCTACGCCGAAATTTGCCGCAACAACATGATGGACACCGAAACCGTAGCCCAATACGCCCCGGAGTCCCTAAACGACCTCCTACCGCTTAGCCCTAAATCCTAAATCCTAAATCCTAAATCCTAAATCCTAAATCCCTTCCCTCGGAGCCCCCCCATGAGCACAATAGGCATAATCCTCGCCGCGGGTAAAGGCACCCGCATGAAATCCAAAACCCCAAAAGTTTTGCACCCACTGCTGGGCAAACCAATGTTGGCCTACGCGCTGGAAGCCGTACAAGCCGCCACGGGACGCCGTCCGCTGGTAGTGGTTGGACACAAAGCAGAGGCGGTGCAGGCGGCATTTGCCGAAAAAGCCGACTTTGTGATTCAAGACCCGCCCTTGGGCACAGGGCACGCAGTCCACTCGGCGCGTAAAGCCGTGCCTGCGGGCACACGCTGGGTTTTGGTTTCCAACGGCGATATGCCACTGCTGACCGCCCAAACCTTCCAAAGGCTAATAGAAGCCCAAAAAGCCCACGATGGCCCGATAACCATGCTCACGGTAGAAGTGGACGACCCGCGCGGCTTCGGGCGGGTGCTGCGCAAACCCGACGGCACAGTACAAGCAATTGTAGAAGAACCCGACGCCACCGAAGAGCAAAAGCGCATCCGTGAACTCAACGTTGGCGCATACTGCTTTGATGCCGAATGGCTGTGGCAAGCGCTGCCGAAAATTCCGCTTTCGTCCAAAGGCGAATACTACCTCACCGACCTCGTAGGACTGGCAGTAGCAGAAGGGCGGAGTGTGCAAGCGCTGAGGCTGGAAGACCCAAACGAAGCGATCGGCGTGAATACGCGCGTCCACTTCGCAGAAGCCGCCGCCGCCCTCCAGCAGCGCATCAACCGCCGCCTGATGGAATCGGGCGTTACACTGATTGACCCCACTCGCACTTACATTGAACCCACCGTCCAAATCGGGCGCGACACCACCATTTGGCCTGACTGCTACCTGCGCGGCAACACCACCATCGGCGAAAACTGCGAAATCGGCCCCAACGCCTACATTTTAGACAGCAAAATCGGCGACAACTGCCGCGTATTTGCCTCGGTGTTAGAATATGCTGTGCTGGAAAACAACGTTGACATCGGCCCCTTTGGGCATCTGCGGAAGGGAGCGCACCTCGCCGAAGGCGTGCACATGGGCAATTTTGGCGAGGTCAAAAACTCATACCTCGGCCCCGGCGTGAAAATGGGGCACTTCTCCTACATCGGCGACGCCACCATAGAAGCCGAAGTCAACATCGGCGCGGGCACAATCACCTGCAACTACGATGGCGAGCGCAAACACCCCACCAAAATCGGCAAAGGCGCATTCATCGGAAGCGACACAATGCTCGTAGCGCCGATAGAAATTGGGGAAGGGGCGCGCACCGGCGCAGGCGCGGTCGTTACCAAAAACGTGCCGCCTTACACCTTGGCAGTCGGCGTCCCCGCTCGTGTCATCAGAAAGTTGAAGAAGAATTGAAGAGAGAGCCTGATTGACTGACAAAACTTTTGTTCTTTACCAAATCTCACCCATCCCCCGCTGAGCCTCGCTGGCGCTCGGCTCATCTGCCCCTTTCCCTCCCTTAGTAAGGGAGGGAAAGGGGCTACGGCGACGCGAATGCGTTGCCGTATGGGGGAAAGGGTGGGATCAAGCATCAAAAGGTGATGAAGCGAGACTTGTCAGTCAACCAGAGAGAGCACTAAAGATGTGTTGAAACAGGTGCTCACAAGTGTAGAAGCCTTATCCAGCCCTCACCACACTTTGGCTCGCTGCGCTCGCCCTTTCTCCCCTCTCCCAGTGGGAGAGGGGAGAAAGCCGCCGTTAGGCGGCTTGAGGGGTGAGGGCGAAGCGAGGCGTTTCTCAACAACCTTTTAGTGCTCCCGAATTTAGTGCTCCCTAATTGAACCGCCCCCACCAACCTGAGGAGTTATGGACGAAACCGACCTATGGATATGGTACGCACTCGCGGCCATAATGGCAATTGATCTTTTCTTGGCCGTGGTGCGCACCTGCATACTACGCCTTTCACTGCACGATTTAACCATCCTGCGCGACACCGACAACCCAACCTTCCACCGCGTGCTTGAAACCTTGCGCCACCGCAACGGCCTGCGCCTCATAATCCAAAGCGGAATGTCGGCATCGCACCTTGCCATCGGCGGAATCGCAATTTACCTTGCCTACCGCACCGAGGGCAACAGTTTCCGCAATTTCTGGGAACTGCTGGGCTGGTTGGTCGCCGCCGCGGCCATCATCGGCACGCTGGAATGGCTGCCCGAGTTGCTTTTCGGCAATAAAACCGGCATCTTGCGCGCCATCCTCCCTTGGGCTGAACGGCTTGCCATCATTGCCATACCGCTGGAGCGCGCCTTCACCCCTCGCGGCGAAAGCAACTGGCTGCTCAACGACGACACCTTCCAAGCCCTGCTCCAAGCCAACCTGCAGGATGGGCGCTTAGAGCAGGAAGAGCGCGCCATGCTCCGCTCTATCATGCGCTTTGGCGAAACGTTAGTGCGGGAAATCATGGTGCCGCGCATTGACATGGTGACGGTTGAAGCCCAAACGCCGCTTAGCGAAGCCACCGACATTTTCATCAAAACCGGCTTTTCGCGCCTGCCCGTTTACCGCGAAAAAATTGACAACATCATCGGCTTGCTCTACGCCAAAGACCTCTTGCCCGTTTGGCGCAACGGGGAAGAAGACAAGCGCCCGCTGGAAAGTTTGGTGCGCGAGGCTTACTTCGTCCCCGAAGCCAAAAAGGTGGATGAACTTCTTGCCGAAATGCAGCGCCGTCGTATGCACATGGCAATGGTGGTGGACGAATACGGCGGCATAGCCGGCTTGGTGACGCTGGAAGACATCGTTGAGGAAATCATCGGCGAAATTCAAGACGAATACGACGCCGCCGAAGAACCACCCGACATCCAACCCATCGCCGAAGGAGAATTCATCATCAGCGGCAGAGCCGACATTGACGACGTCAACGAAGCCCTGCAAGCCGAATTCCCCTCCGACGAAGCCGACACCATCGGCGGCTTATTGCTCACCGTGACGGGGCACATGCCCTCCGAAGGCGAAGAAGTGCGAATAGACGGCTACTTGTTCACCATTTTAGAAGTTGACCAGCGGAGAATAGTTTCGGTGCGCGCGCGAAGGATGTAATCCCAATCTAACGAGGCATTCATGGACCCCAACACCCTGCAAAAACTGGTCACCGCCGCGCTTGAAGCCCGCCGCAATTCCTACGCGCCCTACTCGCATTACCCCGTGGGCGCGGCGCTTCTCACCAAAAGCGGCAAAGTCTTCACCGGCGTGAACGTGGAAAACGCGGTGTACCCCTCCGGCATGTGCGCCGAGCGGGTGGCCGTGTTCAAAGCCGTATCCGAAGGCGAGCGCGAATTTTCCGCCATTGTG
>JALUBW010000184.1 GCA_027044735.1 Anaerolineales bacterium | reverse complement strand
CAATCTGCGTAATCTGCGGTTTCTCCTTACCGAGGCTGAGCGGTTACTAATGCAAAAGGTACTTGCCGATCACCACTCCAATACCGACCAAAACCGCCACAAAACAGCACCAAAACACCAAGTGCCATACGGTTTTTATCACGAACTTGAACAAACCTACCACCAACGCTATACCGACAATGATGAGAATAAAAAGCAAAAGGGGGTTATTTAGCAAAGAAAGCGGTACGCTCATCGCAAAACTCCTACGGTGGCAAAGTGCTACGGGGGTTTACCAAGATTATACTGCCTTAGGCGCCATCTTGGCGGCCGAATTACAATGCTATTCCCGAACGCCCAAAACTTACCAACCAGTAGGCAGGGGGCTAATTTCAAAAATCCTTGCCTCGCACCCCCTACTGTGCTAAAATTGCGAGCGGGGGAAGGCCGTGGTTGCTGGCTGAAAAGTGGGTTCTCCCCACTTTTCTGTGTATTTATGGGAAGTTGCCCCCGCCACGTGCGCCCCATACTGCTTGACTGTGGAGAAAACAGAAAAATGGCAAAAAGTGAACTACTACTGGCATTCAACGAACTGTTGGGAGCGCGGCAGTTGCCTGAAGAAGCGGTGATGGACGTGATTAAGCGCGCCCTTGCCGCGGCGTACCGCAAGGAAGTGGGCGCCCCTGGTTCACAACGTGTTGATGTGGAACTGAATTTAGAAAAAGGCACTTACCGCCTCTGGGTGGAAAAAGAAGTAGTATCAAAGGTGGAAAACCCCGCCACCGAAATTTCGCTTGAAGAAGCGGAACAAATAGACCCTGAGGTTACGCTTGGCGATGTTGTGATGGTGGAAGTAACGCCGCCGGCTTTGGGGCGCGTTGCCGCGCAAACGGCGCGTCAAGTCTTGCAACAGCGGTTGCGCGAGGTTGAACGCGAAATCCAGTACGAATACTTCAGCAAAATGGTGGGTGAAATTGTCGGTGGCATAGTCCAAGCAGTGCGCCCCAACGGTTTGATTATAGGGCTGGAGAAGAATGCCGAAGCGATTTTGCCGCGCAAAGAGCAAATTCCGGGCGAGCGCTTTAGGGTGCACGACCGCCTGCGCGCCCTTTTGCTGGAAGTAAAGCCGGGAAACAAAGGGCCGCAAATTGTGCTTTCGCGCGCCCACAAAAACTACCTGCGCCGCTTGCTTGAAGAAGAAGTGCCCGAAATTTACCGCGGCGAGGTAGAAATTCGCGCCATTGCTCGCGAAGCCGGAAAGCGCTCCAAAGTTGCCGTCTCGGCCATTGCGCCCAACATAGACCCTGTGGGGGCATGCGTTGGCCTGCGCGGGGTCCGCATTCAAGCCATCATGCGCGAACTCCACGGCGAAAAAATTGATGTCATCCAGTGGGACCCCGACCCCCACGTGTTCATCGCCAAAGCCCTGAGCCCGGCGCAGGTACTTGGCGTGTACTTGGATGAAAAAGCGGAAATTCGCACCGCCACGGTCGTAGTGCCGGAAGACCAACTAAGCCTTGCCATCGGGCGGCAGGGGCAAAACGCGCGCCTCGCGGCCAAACTGACCGCTTGGCGCATTGACATCAAGAGCCTGCCCGAGGCCGCCGCCGATGCCCTCCACAAACTCCAAACCAACCCCGAATATGCCGAAATGGCGCAGGCGGAAGCCGAAACGATGGAAAAAGTGGAGGCCGTGCTCGCTAAGAAAGCCGAAGGCCGCTTAATTGCCCCCGAAGAATATCGCCTGCTTATCCGGTTTGTGGAACGCGTTGAGCGCGGCTGGATAGCCCAGCGCGAGGCGGCTCTTTCGGAAGAGGCGCAAAAACGCGCCGAAATCCGCGCCACCATCCCCGACGACGCCTTTGAACTGCCGCTGGACGTGCTTGGCCTATCGCCGCGCCTCATAATTACCCTTACCAACGCAGGCTACAACTCCATCGGCGACCTGATGCTCCAAATGAAACTCAACCCCGACGAAATTTTGGCCTTGGATGGCGTTGGTCCGAAGGCGATGGAGCAAATCCAATCCACATTGGCGCTGTTTGAAGAAGAGCAAGCGCCTGCCGAGGAAGAGCCTGCCGAGCAGCCTGAACCCCTTGAATCCCCCGAACCGGCAAAAAGAACAGAGCCCGAAGAGCCTTCTGCGCCGGTAGAAGCCGAAACCCAACCTACGGAAGAGGAAACTACGGAAGAACCGCCTGCCGAGGGGAAACCCGAAGAGGAAGAAGAGGAAGAAGAACCTTCACTGGAAGAACTTTTCTCACAGGTTGAAATTTCGGGAGATATTCCCGAGGTGGAAGAAGAGGAAGAAGTAGAAACCAGCAAGGCTAAAAAGAAAAAGAAGAAAAAGAAAAAAGGTGGCCGTTTTGTTGAAATGGCCTACGGCGATAGCGAAGAAGACCTTATCCCTCTCAAGCGCCACAAGCGCGATGACTGGGAGGATGAGTGGGATTACTGAGGTGTTGGAGTGGCTAAAAAGAAGCGCGGCAAGCACACCCCTCAACGGACGTGTGTGGGTTGCCACCGCACTTTAGCAAAACGACAACTGGTGCGGTTGGTTTACACTCCAGAAGGTCTTAGGGTGGACTTGACCGGTCGTTTACCCGGACGCGGCGCTTACTTGCACGACCGCCGTTCCTGCTGGGAGCAGGCCTTGAAAAAAGGCACACTTGCGCGCGCTCTGCGTGTTACCTTCACCGAAGACGATATAGCGCGGATGCGCGCGTTCATGGAAATGCTCCCCGACGACGCAGACGAAGAAAACGCGAACGAATAACACAACGAAGGCCTCCCAAGAGCCTTCATTCCCCTGCCTCTCGTTTTGAGGCTATTAGGTGTAGCGCGCAGCGCATACACTTGAGGAGGTACACATGAGCGATAACGGGCAGGAGCCGATAAAACTTCCCTCCAGCCTCACCGTGCGCGATCTGGCGACCGCGCTGCACGCCAGCCCCATCACGGTTATCAAAACCCTGATGGCAAACGGCGTGATGGCTTCCATCAACCAGACGATAGATTTTGAAACCGCCGAAATCGTAGCCACCGAAATGGGCTACGAAGTTGTGCCGGAAGAAGAGGAAGAAGAACTCCAAACCGAAGCCGAGGCTGAAATTCCGCTTTGGCGGCAACTGATAGCCAACGAGCCGGAAGAGGCGCTGCAACCGCGCCCGCCGGTTGTTGCCGTGCTGGGACACGTTGACCACGGCAAAACCACCTTGCTTGACGCCATCCGCCACACGAACGTGGCGGAGCGCGAAGCCGGCGGCATTACCCAGCACATCGGTGCATACCAAGTTGAACACAACGGGCAAAAAATCACATTTTTGGACACCCCCGGCCATGCGGCATTCACCTCAATGCGCGCCCGCGGCGCTCAGGGCGCGGATATTGTGGTGCTCGTGGTCGCTGCGGATGACGGCGTGATGCCCCAAACCAAAGAAGCAATTGCGCACGCCAAAGCCGCGCATGTGCCCATCATCGTCGCCCTCAACAAAATTGACCGCCCCAACGCCAACCCCGAGCGCGTCAAGCGCCAACTTGCCGATGTAGGGCTTGTGCCCGATGAATGGGGCGGCGACACAATGGTTGTGCCGGTTTCAGCCAAACTCAGAGAGGGTATTGATGACCTGCTTGAGGCAATTTTGCTCGTCGCCGAAAGCATGAACATTCGCGCCAACCCCAACGGCAAAGTCATCGGCACGGTGATTGAAGCCAGCCGTGAAAAGGGGCGCGGCGTAGTTGCCACGTTGCTCGTCCAAAACGGCACGCTCAAACTGCGGGATGTGATTGTGGCGGGAACGACCTACGCCAAAATCCGCGCCATGACCGATGACCGCGGCCGTCCCGTGCGCGCCGCCGAGCCTTCCAAACCCGTGCAAGTTACCGGCTTCAACGACGTGCCCGCCGCGGGCGAACTCTTCCAAGTGGTGAAAGACGAAAAAGTCGCCCGTCAAATTGTAGAAAAGCGTTTGGAGGAAATCAAAGAGCGCCAACTCAAAGAGCAGCGCCGAGTTTCGCTTGAAGACCTGTTCAACCAAGTGCAAGCAGGCGAACTCAACGAACTGCGCCTTGTGGTCAAGGTGGATGTGCACGGCTCGCTTGAGCCGGTGGTCAATTCCATTGAGGAAGTTGCCTCAAAGAGCGACATCAAGGTGCGCATTTTGCATGCGGATGTGGGGCATATAAGCGAAAACGATGTGAACCTCGCCGCGGCTTCAAAAGCCGTGGTGATAGGCTTCAACGTGCGCCCCGATGCCGCCGCACGCAAACTTGCCGAAAGCCTTGGCGTCTCCATCCGCACCTACAACATCATCTACCGCCTCACCGAGGATTTGGAAAAGGCGCTCGCCGGTATGCTGGGCGGCAAGGAAGAGGAAACCGTCATTGGCAAAGCCGAAGTGCTCGCCGTCTTCAAAGTGCCCAAGGTGGGCAAAGTGGCCGGTTGCCGCGTGCGTGAAGGCGTGGTGCGCCGTAATGCGCTGGCGCGCGTCATCCGCAACGGCGAAGTGTTGTTTGAAGGCCCCCTCGCCTCGCTGAAGCACGGTAAAGAGGATGTGCGCGAAATCCGCGCCGGCTACGAATGCGGCATCGCGCTCAAGGGCTTCCAAGATTTTCAAGTGGGCGACACGATTGAATGCTTCACCAAAAGCCGCACCGAAGCCCAAGAAAGCGGGTGGTAAAAATGGTCTCCAAACTGCGACTGCGTCGTATCAATGAGCGCATGAAAGAAGAATTGGCGACCATGTTGCTCTATGAAGTCGCCGACCCGCGCCTGCAAGGCGTCACCGTGACCGACGTTTCCGTGGACCGCGAACTTGCCTATGCCGACATTTTCGTTTCGGCGGTGGAAGGCTCGGTGCGCAAGGACGAAATCCTTGCAGGGTTGGAGCACGCCCGCGGCTTTTTGCGGAGCCAGTTGGCAGCGCGGGTGGAAATCCGCCAAATGCCGCGCCTGCGTTTTCACTGGGACCCGACGCCGGAGCGCGCCGAGCGCATTGAGCAATTGCTCAAGCAAATTGCCCAAGAGCGCGAGCAAAAGGGAGCCGCCGAAGAAAACAACGCTCCGAGCGCCGCAGAGGAAGGCGAAAGCGATGAAGCCTGACGCCGAATCCATAGCCGCCGCGGGCGAGCGGCTTCGCCGAGCGCACCGCCTCACGATTGTTTCCCACATTCGCCCCGATGGCGATGCGGTTGGCTCGGCGCTGGGCTTGGCGGCGGCGTTGCGCGCCGCGGGCAAAATCGTCACCGTAGCGTTGGCAGACGGTGTGCCGCGCTCCTTCCAACACCTCCCCGGAGCGGCAGAAGTGCAACCTGAGGGCGATTACGAAGCCGACACCGTAGTCTTCGTGGATAGCGCCGACCGCGAACGAGTGGGCCCCGCATGGAAGGAAGACGCGCCCGTCCACATCAACATTGACCACCACATCACCAACACGCGCTACGCCGAAATCAACGTGGTGGACGGCGAAGCCGTTGCCGCCGCTGCACTGATTGCCGAACTTTTGCCGCAATGGGGTTTTGAAATTACCCCCGACGCCGCCTCTGCCTTGCTCACCGGCACAATCACCGACACAATCGGCTTTCGCACCTCCAACATGAACTCCAAAGCCCTCCGCATCGCTGCCGATTTGGTGGACAAGGGCGCCCCAATCAGCGAACTTTACTACAAAGCATTGGTGGAAACATCGTTTGAGGCCTTGCGTTACTGGGGACAAGGACTAAGCCGCCTCAAACGAAAAGACGGCGTGGTTTGGACATACCTCACGGCTGAAGACCGCCGCATAGCGGGCTACAGTGGCAGCGACGACGCCGACTTGGTCAACGAACTGGCTACCATTCGCGAAGCGCAAATTGCCGTCGTGTTGATTGAGCAGCCTGATGGCGCGGTCAAAATCAGTTGGCGGGCTAAGCCCGGCTGGGATGTTTCCAAACTGGCAGTTTCGTTTGGCGGCGGCGGCCATGCCCCTGCCGCAGGCGCAACCACCGCAGGTCCCCTTCAATCTGCCGTAGAGCGGGTAATCGGCGCAACCTTGAAACTGCTGCAAAACGGCTAAATTCGGCCATAGGGCGCGCCTCGCCCAAAGCGGCGAACGCGCCTTTGCGCAAATGCAGAGCCTCCTGCACATTCCAAATCCTTACAAGAGGGAGCAAATTATGGACGAAACAAGTGTAATTCGCGATGTTGTATCAGGTGTGTTAGTGGTGGATAAACCGGTCGGTATGACCTCCCACCAAGTAGTGCAAATAATTCGCCGCGGCACGGGCATACGCCGCGCCGGCCACACGGGGACATTAGACCCTCGCGCCTCGGGCGTGCTGGTGGTGCTCATCGGGCCGGCTGTGCGCTTGAGCGAATGGGTATCCGCCTCCGACAAGCGCTACATGGCGACCATCCGCTTGGGTGCTTCTACCGACACTTACGACGCCGAGGGACGCACCACCGCAACTGCCCCTTGGGAAAACGTGACCGAGGAAGAATTTGAAAGAATCCTCAAACAATTTGAAGGCGAAATTGAGCAAGTGCCGCCCCCCTACTCCGCTGTGCGGGTGAAAGGCAAGCGCGCCTACAACCTTGCCCGCGAAGGCAAGCCTGTGGAATTGAAGCCGCGCAAAATCAAAGTCTACAGCCTTGAACTGCTGGAATGGGCACCGCCCGAAGTTGTGGTGGATGTGCATTGCTCGTCGGGCACGTATGTCCGCTCGCTGGCAAACGACATTGGCAAAGCATTAGGGTGCGGCGCGCACCTTGTCGGCTTGCGCCGCACGCAAAGCGGCCGCTTTACCCTGCGCGAAGCGGTTCCCCTGCGGCGGCTGGAAGAGGCCTTCCACAAGGGCGAGTGGTATCGCTACCTCCTCCCTGCTGTGGAAGCCCTGCCCGAGGATTGGCCGTTGATTGAACTTGACCCTGATGAGGTGGAATTGGTGCGCCACGGCCATCGCATTAAGCCCCACGAGGGCATGGAATTGACCGACGGGCAGATGGTGCGCGCCGTCACCGAACAGGGCGACCTTGTTGCGGTGATGATCTACCTCGGTGAAGAGGGAGAACTTCAACCCAAGAAAGTTTTCTTTGCATCGTAGCCGCTCTCATGGAACACGTTTACGACTTAAGCCCGCTGAGGCTTAAGGGCGCTTGGGTCACAATCGGCTCTTTTGACGGCGTTCACCTTGGGCATCAGCGCCTGCTGAGCGAATTTGTCGCCGAAGCACGCGAAGCCGATGCCCCTGCGGTGGTCATTACTTTTTACCCCCACCCCGCCGAGGTGCTGGGGAAGGTGCACGAGCCGTTTTACCTCTCTACGCCCGAAGAAAAGGCTGCCCTGATGGCAGAACTGGGCGTGGATGTGGTGGTGACTCACCCGTTCAACCGAGATGTGGCGCGCCTTTCCGCTGAAGAGTTTATGGAAAGGCTGCGCCGTCATCTCGGCCTACGGCGGTTGTGGGTTGGCTACGATTTTGCCTTGGGACGCAACCGCGAGGGCGATATCCCCACCTTGCGGCAAATCGGCGAGCGGATGGGTTATACCTTAGTTGTCTTCCCGCCGTATGCGGTAGAAGGAGAGATTGTCTCCTCAAGCCGCATACGGCGGGCCTTAGCCGATGGCGATGTTGAAAAGGCAGCGCGCCTGCTGGGGCGGCTTTACGCGGTTCCCGGCGAGGTGGTGCGCGGAGACGGGCGTGGGCGCGGCTTGGGCTTTCCCACGGCTAATCTGGCGGTTTGGGAAAAGCGGATGGTGCCCGCGAGCGGCGTTTATGCCGCGTTTGCCCGCGCGGGTGACAAGGTTTACCCCGCGGTGGTCAACATCGGCGTCCGCCCAACATTTGAGGAGCGCGCCGCGCCGCGCATTGAAGCCCACCTCATCGGCTATAGCGGCAACCTTTACGGTGAAAAGTTGGCGCTGGAATTTGTGAAACGCCTGCGCGCGGAACGCAAATTCCCCTCAGCCGAGGCGCTTCGCGCCCAAATTGAGCGCGACGTGGCTCAGGCAAAGGAGATTCTATCCACCGATTGAAATTCGTGGGTCGTTGTGTCGTAAATTCGTTACGTCGGGCGAGTCGCCGAACTGCCAAGTTGCCCGTTTCTCTGTGCTAATCTGTGGTTTTATCCACCGATTGACACAGATTTGCACCGATTGGAGAAAAACACAGAAGACACAGAAATTTGCAGAGAACACAGAAAAAATCTGGCTACCTGACACAAAAATTGAGTGACGTCTTTGATGAACTGACAAGACGCTGTTCCGCAGCCCAATCTCTCCCATCCCCCGATGAGCCTCACTTCCGCTCGGCTCATCTGCTCCCTTCCCTCCCTTACTAAGGGAGGGAAGGGGGCGGCTACAGCGGGCTGAGCGAAAGCGAAGCCTCGCCGGAGCGGGGGTAGGGAGAGATCAAATATGGGAAGGATAGCACAAGATGAGATTTGTGGATCAATGAGGCGATGGTTGAGTGCTCCTTTGATTTTGTGTCGCGTAACCAGAAAAAATCTTTCCTTGGCGTCCTTTATGTCCTTGGCGACCTTGGCGTTACCATCCACCGATTGACACAGATTTGCACCGATTTGGTGTTGGAACCGCAGATTACGCAGATTACACAGAAAAATCTGCGCAATCTGTGTACTCTGTGGTTTATCCCCCGTTGTTCTCGGAGAACGCTATGCCCCGCGTTTATCTCCTCCCCACCAGCAAATACCAGCCCGAGGTGATAGCAGTTGCATTTGCAAAGACCTCGCGTTCTCCGGAGCCGTTTGAC
Source organism: Anaerolineales bacterium (assembly GCA_027044735.1). Taxonomy (GTDB): domain Bacteria; phylum Chloroflexota; class Anaerolineae; order Anaerolineales; family DRMV01; genus JALUBW01. Next base: position 1,010 of record JALUBW010000184.1, on the reverse strand, counting down.
CGCACGGCGGAAGAATTGAGCGCCGAGCGGAGCGCCAAATTCCACGAAAAGTGGGTTATCGGCTACGGGCACGCTTCGGTCGCTGAGCACGCCGTGGTGCATGTGGCGGTTGAGGGAATTTCGCGCGTCGCTGCCGAGGTGTTGGAATCGGCGCGGCTTGGCTCTTTCACCGAAAAGTCAAGCCGCTATCAGCGCTTTGCGCCGGAAGAGGTGGTAATTCCGCCCGAAATCGCTGGCATGGCTGCAGAAAAAGCCTACCGCGAGGCAGTGGAAACGCTTTTCGGCGCTTACGGGCGCTGTGTTGCGGCGGTGCGTGAGCAGGTCAGGCGCGCCGAGCCGCCCCGCGAAGGCGAATCCGAAAGGCGCTGGGATGCGCGCATCCGCAGCCGCTATGCCGACGTGTGCCGCTTTTTGCTGCCGATGGGGGTGCGCACCAACGTCGGCCTGACGATGAACGCCCGCTTGCTCGCCCACACGCTCCGCAAAATGCTTTCGCACCCGCTCGCCGAGGTGCAGCAAATTGCAAAGCAGATCCTCACCGTCGCGAAAGAGGAAGTCCCCACGCTGTTGAAATACGTTGGCGAGGTGGAGGGCTGGCAGAAAGGGGCAGAAGCGTTGCGTGCGCGTGCCTCCCATTTCCGCGGCGGCGGCACTTATGCCGAGGATTGGTGCCATCTGGTTTCGTGGGAGCCGCGCGGCGAGGAGCGTGTGCTCGCAGCGATGCTTTACCGCTATGGCGGCCGCCCCTACACTGATTACCTTGCCTACGTGCGCGGCTTGCCCCGCGAGGAACGCAAAGCCATTGCCCAAGAGGTGCTGGGGGTGCTCGGCGAGCGCGATGTTCCGCCGCGGGAGTTGGAATACACCGCCTACACTTTTGATATTGTGATTGACCAAGGGGGGTATTACGAATTCAAGCGCCACCGGATGATGACCCAGACCCCGCAGGCGTTGGGAGTTGGGCTGGGCTACGCCGTGCCGCGGCTGGTGGTAGAGGCTGGGTTAGAGGG
>JALUBW010000183.1 GCA_027044735.1 Anaerolineales bacterium | reverse complement strand
GTGGGCGTGAAGGTGGGGGTGACGGTCGGGGTTGCGGTAATTGTGGGCGTTGGCGTGATGGTAGGCGTGGGCGTCACGGTGGGGGTTGGGGTTTGGATGCCTTCGGGTGTGAAAACGCGATCAACCACTTGCCCAAAGCGCCCTATAATGCCCAAATTCTGCTGGTTGTAAAAAACTTGGAGCGCCGAACCATCGCCGGTTAGCAACTCAAGACGGCTTTGGGCTTTGAAGGTATAGGTTGAGCCGGGGATGACGATGCCCTGAAAAGCCTGCTCGCCGTCGGCGATAATGCGCACCCAAGCGCGATGCTGAACCACTATGTAAACCTGCACTGGCGCGGTGCTTTCGGGCGGCGTGGGCGTCGGGGTTGGAGCGTTGCCCTCTCCACCACCGGCGCCCGCGGAAGGCGGCGTTGGCGTGCCCGTCGGCGGCGGGCTTGTGGCCGTTGGGGTGGGCGTGGCAAACAAAATTGCCGCCACATTCGGCGGGGTGGGCTGAGGCGCTTGAGAGCGCGTTGCCTGCAGCACAACCCATCCGCCCACAGCAACCAGCGCCAGCGCAAACAAAGCCGTTGTAGCAATCCAGAAGCGCGCGCCGAAAAAATCCCGCACCTTCCTCAGCCACGGCAAAGTCGGGCGGATGCTTTGGATGCTCCTTCCCTGCGGCGCTTGGCGCTGAAGACGGCTTTGTAGCGCTTCGGCAAAACGCAGCAAGATTTCGTCGGCATCAAGTTGGAGGAAGCGAGCATAGTGCAAAAGCATTCCTCGCGCCTGCACGGGCGAAGGCAGGTCTTCAAGCCTGCCTGCTTCCAACGCCTCCAAGTTCTTGCGGCGGATGAAAGTGTGCTTCTCGGCGGCTTCAAGGCTGATGCCGAGCCGTTCGCGCTGTGCGCGCAGGGTCGCGCCGATTTCGGCCAAAATAGGGTGTTCCGGCGGCGCCGGGGTGGCTTCTTGGGCAGGCTGAGCGGCGCTCTGTGTTTCTGCCTTGTCGGCTGGGGGAACGGGCGGCGCGGCGGCTTTGGCCTTTTCGCTTGGGGATGGGGCTTCGGGCGGCGGCGCGGGGCTTTCGCCTGTGCTCGTGGTGAGGTCAAGCCCCAAAAACGCCGCGTAGGCGCGCAACAAGCCCTTCCGCTGCGCTTCCGAGGGGAAAACGTCCCAATTCCCCTCCTCCAGAGCGCGGATGTAGTGAGGCTTGATGCGCGAAGCCTCCGCAGCCTGCTCAATCGTCAAGCCGCAGCGCACGCGCGCCTTTCGCAGTTCATTGCCTAATGCCGAAGACATGGAGGTAGAAAAACAGCCTGAGGCGTGCTCAGGCTGTTAGTGGAGCGATAGCGGGTTTTACTCAGCCTCTTCGGCCTCGGCTTCGGGCTGCGAAGCCGCTTCGGTTTCCGTTTCGGCCTCCGCCGTGGAGGATTCGGGCTCCGGCTCCGGTTCGGGCTTAGAAGGCCCTTCAGGGCCCTCAACCCCCCCGGGCGGGGCTTCGCCTTCGCGGTAAATCACAACCTTGATGGTGGGGTTCAAATCCATCGTCAGCCGGATGGGAACTTCGTATTCGCCCAACATGCGGAGAGGCTGGGTATCAACTTGGTGTTTGCTGATTTCCTCTCCCAGTTCCTCGGTGAGTTTCTCAGCAATGCGCTGGGCGTTGACCGAGCCGTAAAGTTTGCCCTGCTCACTGGCTTTGACGGCGAAGTAAATCACCATGCCCTCAAGCCGCTCGGCAAGGGCGCCGAATTGGTCGTTGAGTTCCTTGCGCTGGCGGACGGCTTGCTTTTTGATGCGCTCGGCCATCTTCAAAGCAGAAGGGGTGGCGAGCACAGCAAGCCCGCGCGGGATGAGGTAGTTGCGCGCATAGCCATTGGCTACTTTTTTTACCTCGCCTGCGCGACCAAGTTTGTAAACGTCTTTGAGCAATAGCACCTTCATAGCATCAAGCCCTTTCTGTAAATGAGATCCGCAAATGCGGGCTTTGGCGAAGGGTACAACGCCAAAGCGGAGCGATTGTATCAAAAAGGCGCGCAAGCGTCAAATTTTGCTGGCTTCGTGACCTTCATTTCGTCGCTCTGGACTTCCGCCTTCCGGCGTGGTACAATTTGCCCTGCGTTGGGGGCTCGTCTAATCGGCAGGACAGCGGACTCTGGATCCGTATGTGGAGGTTCGAGTCCTCCGCCCCCAGCAGAAACGCCGCCTTTTATGGCGGCGTTTTCATTTTGCTATGAATGCACCTCGCCAGTTTGGCGCTCGCGCCGGCGGAGGTACATTTTGGTAAGTTCCGCTATCGCCGCGGGGATGATCAACAGCGGGGCTACCCATTCCCATTGCGCCAAGTGGAGGGTGTTGGTGTCAAAAATCGGTTGAAGCGGCTTCACGTAAATCACCAACAGCAGAAGGAGCGCTGAACTCAAGAACGCCAAGTTCATAAATTTGTTGCTGAACACGCCTATTTTGAAGAGCGGGTAGCGCTCGGAACGGGCAGTGAACGCCCTGAGTAGTTCCGAGAATGACAAGGTGGCAAATGCCATCGTCTCCGCCAGTTCGGGATGGGTGGGGTGTGCACGCAAACCCACGGCGTAGGCAACCAGAGTTACGGTGGTGATGGCTACGGTTTGCATGGCAATTCCGAGGCGCATTGGCTTGTTGATTATCGGCTCATCGGGCGGTCGCGGCGGGCGTTCCATGATGTCGGGGTCGCCCTTTTCCACGCCAAGGGCAAGCGCCGGCGCGCCGTCGGTTATCAAGTTCAGCCACAGCAGTTGAATGGCGGTCAGCGGCGA
>JALUBW010000182.1 GCA_027044735.1 Anaerolineales bacterium | reverse complement strand
GGTTTTACCGAGAAGGGCAAAAAATCGGTTAACGATGGGAAAATAGTATTTTGCGTGGTGTTGCGCTCTCTATCGGCTGCTGAATGGGGGTGCATGTTATAATCCGCCGCATGGAAGAAAAACGGCGCGTTGTGAGCCCTCAGGCGCAGCCAACCGACCGCGACTACGCCCTCCGCCCGCAACGCCTGCGCGACCTCATCGGGCAGGAATCCATCAAAGAAAACCTTGCCATCCTCATCGCCGCGGCGAAAAAGCGCGGCGAGCCGTTAGACCACGTTCTCTTTTACGGACCACCCGGCCTCGGCAAGACCACGCTGGCGCACATTTTAGCCCACGAAATGGGCGTGGACATCAAAGTCACCTCCGGCCCGGCAATTGAGCGCCCCGGCGACCTTGCCGCCATCCTCACCAACCTGCGCGCCGGCGATATTCTGTTCATTGACGAAGTCCACCGTCTTGGCAGGGCAGTGGAGGAAATCCTCTATCCGGCGATGGAGGATTTTGCGCTGGATATAGTGATAGGCAAAGGGCCGGCGGCGCGGTCGGTGAGGTTGCGCTTGCCCCGTTTTACGGTGGTTGGGGCAACCACAAGGCTCGCGTTAGTAACGGCGCCGCTCCGCGCCCGCTTTGGCGCGGTCTATCGGCTGGATTTTTACTCGCACGAGGCAATGGAGCAAATTGTGGAACGTGCCGCCGCCGCTTTGGGCGTTGAAGCCGAGCCCGGCGGCATAGCCGAGATTGCGCGGCGGGCGCGCGGCACTCCGCGCGTCGCCTTGCGCCTGCTTCGCCGCGTGCGCGATTTCGCTCAGGTGCGCGGCGAGGGCAAAATTACCCTCCAAATTGCCCGCCAAGCCTTAGACCTACTCAACGTTGACCCGCTGGGCTTGGATGAGGTTGACCGCCGTGTGCTCCGCACAATCATTGAAAAATATCACGGCGGGCCGGTGGGGCTGAGCACCATTGCCGCTTCGGTGAGTGAAGCCCCCGACACCATTATGGAAGTGGTTGAACCTTACCTTTTGCGCTTGGGTTTTTTGGAGCGGACGGCTCATGGACGGGTTGCCACCGCCGCGGCATATCACCACCTTGGCATCACCCCGCCCGAAGACGCCCAAAAGCGGCTTTTGTGAGCCACAGCCCTTGCTTCGGAGGTGAGCCATGAGCCAGATAGCGCGATGGCTGATGTTCACCGGCGCACTCATCTTCCTCATCGGCTTGCTGATTTTGATTTTCAGCCGCTGGCTGCCGCTGGGACGACTGCCCGGCGACATTGTTTATCAGCGCGGCAACTTCACCTGCGTTTTCCCGCTGGCAACTTCGCTGCTGCTCTCGGTTGTGCTCACTGTGTTGCTCAACCTGCTGGCGCGCTGGTTGGGCAAGTAAGCGCCGATTTGGTAAAATTCAAAGTAAAACCGCAGATTCCGCAGATTACTCCGAGGATTCGCCCATGAGCAATTCATTACCCTCCCGCAGCGAAAACTTCGCCGAATGGTACAACCAACTGGTGCTAAAAGCCGAACTCGCCGACTACGCTCCTGTGCGCGGCTGCATGGTCGTCCGCCCATACGGCTGGGCGCTGTGGGAAAACATCAAAGACGCTTTGGATAAGCGCTTCAAAGCCACCGGGCATGTCAACGCCGCCTTCCCGCTCCTTATCCCCATGTCGTTTTTTGAGAAAGAAAAAGAGCATGTGGAAGGTTTTTCGCCCGAACTGGCGGTCGTTACCCATGGCGGCGGCGAAAAGTTGGCCGAGCCGCTCGCCGTCCGCCCGACCTCTGAGACCATCATTGGCTACATGTACGCCAAGTGGATAAAATCGTGGCGCGACTTGCCGGTGCTCATCAACCAGTGGGGCAACGTTGTGCGCTGGGAACTGCGCACCAAACTTTTCCTGCGCACTCTGGAATTTTATTGGCAGGAAGGGCATACCGCCCACGCCACCGCCGAGGAGGCCGAAGAGGAAACCCGCCGCATGTTGGACGTTTACACTGACTTTGCCATCAACGAAGCCGCGGTGCCGGTCATCCCCGGTGTGAAAACCGAGAGCGAAAAGTTTGCGGGTGCGGTGCGCTCCTACACAATTGAAGCCATGATGGGCGATACCAAAGCCCTGCAGGCAGGCACGTCGCACTTCCTCGGCCAGAATTTTGCCAAGGCTTTCAACATCCAATACCTTGACAAAAACAACCAACTTCAATACGCGTGGACAACCTCTTGGGGGCTTTCCACCCGTTTCATCGGCGCTATCATAATGGTCCACGGCGACGACAAGGGGTTGGTGATGCCGCCGCGCTTGGCTCCCATTCAGGTCGTGATTGTGCCCATTTACAAAACCGAAGCCGAGCGCGCCGAGGTGCTGGAAGCCGCCGACCGCATTCGCCGAGAACTTGCCGAGCGTTTCCGCGTGAAATTGGACGATCGCGACAACCTCACCCCCGGCTACAAATTCAACGACTGGGAACTGCGCGGCGTGCCCGTGCGGGTGGAAATCGGGCCGCGCGACCTCGCCAAAGGCACGGTGGCGCTCGCCCGCCGCGACAAGCCCGGCCGCGAAGGCAAAACTTTCGTGCCCCAAGAAGGGCTTTCCGAAACAATCGCCCAATTGCTGGACGACATTCACAACAGCCTTTACGAGCGCGCCCTCGCCTTCCGCGACGCCCACATCCACGAGCCCAAAGACTACGAGGAGTTCAAAGAGGTCGTCCAAAACGGCTGGGCTTACACCTACTGGTGCGGCGACCCCGAATGCGAAGCCAACATCAAAGCCGAAACCAAAGCCACCACGCGCTGTATCCCGCTGGAAGGCGA
>JALUBW010000181.1 GCA_027044735.1 Anaerolineales bacterium | reverse complement strand
ACCCCCGCGGCCAGCAGCGCCTCCACCACCTGCCGCGCAATCTCCGACCCTTCCCGCTCGTTGGTCGCCGAAAACGATTCGTTGCACAGCAAAAGCGCATGGGGGGAAAGCCAATCCACCGTTTGGCTCATGCGCCGCAGTTCTTCCTCAAACTTGCCGCTTTCCATGGCCTTGTCTTCTTCGCGCTTGAAGTGGGTAAAAACGCCGGGCACAACGTTTGCTTCCATTTCTTCGGCGGGCGCAAAAAGCCCGGCTTGCATCATCAGTTGGGCAATGCCCACACTGCGCAGAAAGGTGGTCTTCCCGCCGCGGTTCGCGCCGGTGATGATGATGAGGGCTTTGCCCGCTGCATCTATGTCGTTGCCCACCAACTTGGTGCGCATGGTGAGCGCCAAGCCTGCGTCGTAAAGGCCGTGGGCGCGGAAGGTGTGCTCTTCCATCGGACGCGGAGTGGGGAAGGAAACCGGCTCGCCCAGCGCCTGCAGCGCCTGCCGTAGGTTTTCGGCGGCCACGTAAAAGGCCAGTTCCCGGCGCAGGGCGTGGAAGAAACTTTCTACATGGAAGGCGGCCTGCGCCACCGCGTTGGCCGCGCGCACCAGGCCGCGGTTGCGGAGTTCGCCGATGGCGCGCGCGCCGTAGTTGTCGCGCGGGGGCAGCGAATACGAGTAGGACGGCTCGCGCTGCAGCAGCCGTTGCATTAGCGGCCGCCCGTCTTTGGGGCGCTGGCACAAAAAATAGCCCGCGCCCTCGTTCCCCTTGCCCAACCGGGCACCGAGCGGCACGCCTTCGGGGAATTTCAGCGCTTCCACATGGCGCTTGACCGTTTTCAGATAATCGTCGCTCAGTTCCTCCTGCAGCATGGCGAAAAAGCGCCCCAGCCCCGCGGAGGAAATGCGCGGCGCGTAGGCGTCGGCCAGCGCCCGCAGTTTGCCCAGCAAATCCAGCGAGGCGGCCAGCAGTTGGCGGCCGCTGCTGAGCAAGTAGGTGGGGCTGGTGCGGGTCTTGGAAATCCAGAGCAGTTGTTGGCGCTTGCGCTCCAAAAATTCCAAGGGGATGGCGTACAGCCCTTCCAGCAGCGCGGGCTGGGCGATGAAATCTTGCAACACGGCCTGCCGATAGCGGATGACGGCCGGGTCGGTGGGGGTGTTGAGCAGCGCGGCACGCGCCACTTTCCGCAGGAATTTGTCGCCGTGCGCCATGGCTGCCCAAAGCGCTTCCAGGCCCAAATCGGTCGTCAGGTCGTCGGCGTTGGGGGGAAGGGGCGCATCTGGGGCGAAATCGCGGTCTGGGAAGAGCAGGTGCACTTTCATCGGGTCAGCCGCTCCTCAATTTGTTCGGTGGTGAGGCCGTGTTTGCGCGCCAGCGAAATGGCGTAAGCCAATCCATTGGCGGGCTGGCGCATGATTTTGAACGTGCGCACCGTGGTGTCGTCGGCGCGCACCTGCGCCACCATGCTCACCGTCTGCTCGCCGTATGACGCCAGTTCGTCAATGAAAGTGACCCACACGGCGAGCGCGTCCTTTTCCAAAATTTGCGCCATCAGTTTTTGGCTGAGGAAGAGGGCGTCTTGCAGGGTGGTGGAGGCGAAAATTTCGTTGAGGATGATGACGCTGCGCTCGGTGGCCTGCGAGATGAGGTTCCGGGCGCGCAGCAGGTCGTCTTCCAGTTTGCTGCGCAGGTTTTGGACGTCTTCGCGGCGCTCAAAGTGGGTGAGGATGCGGTCGGGCAGGTGCAGGCGGGCGCGCCGCGCGGGGATGGGCAGACCGAGCGCGGCGAGGTAGTGCAGTTGCCCGAACATGCGGGCGAAGGTGGTCTTGCCGCCTTGGTTGGGGCCGGTGACCACCAGCACGCGTTCGCGGCCGTGCAGGGCAAAGTCGTTGTAGACGATGGGCGCGCCTTCGCGGTGCAGGATAGCCGCCGCGAGGGCCAGGTCAAAGCCGTCGCGCACTTCTTCGGTTTTGTCCGTGGCGCTCACCTTGGGGTAGCAAAAGGGCATCCCGCGGCGGCGAAATTCGGCGATGAAGTCAAGGTAGGCGATGTAAAACTGGATTTCGCGCTCAAAGCGGGCGATGGCGGGGTCAACGAAGTTGGGGTGGGCGGTGCAGAATTGCTCCAAAGCGTCGAACGGCTTGGGGTACAGGCGGGCGACGAATTCCAGAATTTTGGCTTCCACGTGGTTCATGCCGCTGGCGTGCTGGAGGTCAACGGTGTAGTCTTCGGCCTCGGTTTGCCTGAATTTTTGGAAGACGCGAGCGATCTCCTCGCCGTAATCCGTGCCGCCGTGGTAGCGCTCCACCTTGAAGCGCGTGCCCTGCAGGGTGACGCAGTAGCGAATTTCGGAAAGGGCTTCTTTGACCTGCCGGGCTTCTTCGCAGAGGTTGGTGAAGGCTGCCGACTTCGCATAGCCAGTAAGGTATTGCTGGAAGGAAAGTAGTCCCTGCGCATGGAGCGTTGCTTCGCCGAGCGTCTTTTCCAGACCGCGCACGGCTTGGCAGTAGAGCAGCGCGGCTTCCAGGAACCAGCCTTTTTGGTGGTAGGGGAAGTCCAACTGCTTTATCATCCCCAAATAGCGCTGCACGGCCGCGGCCTGCTCGGCAAAGGCTTTGATTTTGGCGAGCAGGGCTTCGTTTTCCAAATCGCGCGCCACCTGCTGGCGATAGGCCACCGCGGCTTCGTCTTGCAGGGGCGCGGCGAAGAAGGGCTTGAGGTCGTAAGCGGCCTTCCCCGCGGTGATGGAAGCGAGCAGCAGGTCAATGTTGAGGTCGTTGAGCGTATCGGGGGCCGCGGGCGGCGGCTGGTCGGCGTTGGGTGGG
>JALUBW010000180.1 GCA_027044735.1 Anaerolineales bacterium | reverse complement strand
GGCGGCGATATAAAAATGGTGAAAAGGGGGCGCCGGGTAGAGTTCGAACCAGACGGGGAATATGCCTCAAAGGTACGTTTGTTGGAGGAAATTGCGGAAGTAAAACGGGTCTCCAAGAAGCCCGAGGGAACACGGTCTTCTCCCCAACAGCCGAATAGCACTTCGTCTGGTAAATATCGCTTCTTAAACCCTTATAACTTCGTACGCTATTTAGACCAGCCCCGTTCCCAGGATCATGTTTTGGGCGATTGCGAACCTCCACCCCACGACCGGTATGTAGGGCTTACTGGTCGTATCAAGTGCCTTTTGATTGCTCAAAGCCCGATCTTTATCTCAGATTCCCATGGCATTAGAGAGGAAACACTGGAAAGCGGCAAGCGGCATCCTCATTATCGTTTCTTCCGCACTCCTGACGGGGACATCGCCATTCCCGCCAGCACTTTGCGAGGGAGTATACGGAATATTTTTGAGATTGCCACAAATTCCTGCTTTGCTCAATTTAGCAGCGATAAACACCTCAGTGATCATCTTCCCCCTAAAGAAGCGCTTAAGTTAATCCCTGCAAGGGTGGAAAAACGCCAAGGCAAATATCTTCTTCATTTGTTACCGGGTACCACTTCAATCATGATCGGCAGTCCCCCGGCAGGGCCACAGTATGCAGCATGGGTGTATTTCTATACACCTCTTCGAAAAAGCAAGACCACTCTTCAACGCCCGCGTTCCCCTTACTCTGTGCGACAGAGACTGCAACGCGAAGGATGGACGCACAAAGACAAAGCCTGGGCTTTGATTGAATTGGTAGAGCATCCTTTAAGACATTTCCGTTTTTGGAACGTGGTTCAACTAGCCAAGGGGCGCAAAGATTTACCCAAACCTAAACAAGGACAACGAGTTGTGGAGGGGTATCTGTGTATTAACCACCAGAACATTGAAAACAAGCATGATGAGCGATTTTTCTTCCGCACACCTGAAAATGCTTCGCTCGCTGAACCCATTGAACTGCCGGATAAAGTAATTGAACGCTATAAGGAGCTCATCACTGATTATCAAGAGCGCCATGCCGATGATATACAAAGACGAAGGCAAGGGGGGATACCTCTTGATAAACCAATCCGCAACAAGGAGAAAAAACCTGCTCTCAGTCGTCACATTATAGAGAAAAAAGCGCGAAATCTTGAAGACGGTGACTTGGTCTACGCAATGCTTAAACAGGGGCGCAGTGGTCCAGAAGTTGCGTTTTTGGTACCCGTCTCAGTGCCACGCATTTTATACGAACGTGCATTGGGGGAGATTCTTCCCGCCCATTTACATGCCTGCACCGAATATTCTCACTTGTGTCCCGCATGCCGAGTTTTTGGTTGGGTTCATCCTGAAGCGGGTAGGGAAAGCCCAGATGAAAAAACAGCCTATGCTGGCCGCGTACGTTTTACCCACGCCATCAAAATAGAGAACGCAACAAATTCATCTGAGAAAGAGCCTTTTGATGCTACCTTATCTATTCTCAGCACGCCAAAGCCTACCACCTTCCGCTTTTATTTGCGCCCTCAACACGGGAAGCCGCAAAACGGCAAGCCCGACGCAGAAATCAATTATGACGCGCCTAACCAGGTCATTCGAGGGCGTAAAATCTACCGACGGCACCGACTTCCTTTAGATCCCAAGGAATATCAAAGCCCTGGTGGTTACAAGAGTGATCAGAACCGGACGATTCACGAGATACAGCCTCCGGGCACAATTTTTGAGTTTATGGTTGAATTTGAAAATCTGGCCCCGGCTGAACTGGGGGCTTTGCTCTGGGCTTTAGAGATGGAAGGGTGGCACCATCGAATTGGCTATGCCAAGCCCTTGGGCTTTGGCGAAGCCACCATTGAGATCGTGGACATTCAACTCGTAGACATCGCCCAGCGTTATCAAAACCTGACGCGTAACGGGGGATGGATGGATGCTTTGATAAAGAAAGAGGAGTGGGTTCATCTCTTCAAGTCGGAAATGGCTCGCCTTTACCAAGCCACGAGTTTCGAAGAACTGCCAAACATTCGCGACCTAAAAGCACTATTAGGACATTCTCCCTCCCTCCCAGTGCATTATCCGCGAAGCACCAAAGAACCTCAGCCAGAAGGGCGAAATTATGAATGGTTTTTAGGGAACAAGCGCAGTGGTCGGAATGCAGGACCGCGTCTCGTTCTACCATTGGCTGAAGATGATACAAAAGGCCTTCCACTTATTGACCGTCAGGGAAATATCGTGGAGGATGACTGATGTCACCCATTACCTTGTGGGAAGCCATTGTAATTGGCCACTATATCAAACGACTGCAAAGGGCCAAACGGGACTCTCCACTGAACCCCAAGCATGATGAAAGCATTTACGGCAGCCTTGAGTTGGTTTGGCACTTTCTTCATGAGGCAGTCCTGGAAACCACAGCCAGAAGAATAAATGGGCGTATTGAAGAGATTCTTAGCCGCTTAGAGGATTGGGAAGAACCCATCCTTGGCGACCTTGCCTCGCCAATTCGCACCCTTGCGCATGACTTATGGGAAAGTGTAGAGGATGAAGCGTCTCAACGCCCCATTTTCTTTCCTATCCCTGCTCGCAAGATAGAGGTCGCACGATTGCTTGCAAACCCGACCGAGTGGTTCTTGCGAAGGTTTGGTACTGTGTTCGCACAGCCCCCGCCGGGCGTCGTGGAGGATTTTGAGGAAGCGGCACGGACCTTTGCCGCGGGATTTTCTGCTTCGGCAATCATGTTTTCTTTACGCGCCCTTGAGGGAATCTTGCGGGAATATTACCGCAGGAAAACAGGAAGTGAGCCAGGGTCAAAAACCTGGGGGCAAATGGTGCAAGACCTAAGGGAGCAGATCCCGGTCTCTTTATTCCAGCGCCTTGATAGCCTGCGTACCCTGCGCAATGGGGCAATGCACGCTGGATCGAGGGATCCTGAAGAGTGGGGTGACGAAAATGCAAGTCGAGTGCTGTTAACCTGTCGGGAGATTATTGAGGCAATTGCTGAAGATCTGGAAGGATAACCCATGCTCATCCTTAACTTCGCCCACCCTCTGACCGACGAACACCTGGCGCAGATTGAGCGCCTCACGGGCCAGAGGCCCGAGCGCGTGGTGGTCATCAACAGCCAGATTGACCCCCAACAGCCTCTGACCCCGCAAGTCGTGGCTATGGCTGACGCGGCGGGGCTTACACCCGAGGAGTGGCAGACCCTGCCCATCCTCATCAACCCACCCGCGCTCAACTTCAGCGCCGTGGCCCTCATCGCCGAACTCCACGGCCGCATGGGCTACTTCCCGCCCTGCATCCGCATGCGTCCCGTGGTGGACGAACACGGCAACCGCGTCGTCCCCCCGCGCTTTGAGGTGGCCGAAATCCTCAACCTGCAGGGCATCCGGGATGAGGCCCGCTTGCGGCGCTCGCATCCCTGAGGGCTATCCTGAGAAACTGGGGAGGAAAATCCTCCTCTTCTGAGGAGGCGCGGAGGAGTGAAATAGGCTATTATGAATCCGTAGGAGAAGGCCCTTCAAAGTGGTGTACTGTGGATGTGTTTCCCAGGGGAGAGTTTCATGCGCGTTGACTTGTGGCTTCGCCCTTCTGATAAGGCACTTTTACCGGTGCACTACAACCAGTTGGTGCAAGGGGTCATCTATCGACACCTGGACGAGATAGTGGCCCAGCGCACGCATGAGCAGGGTTGGGCTGTTGAAGGCAAGCGCCGTTTCCCTTTGTTTGTGTTTTCCCGCCTGCGGGGACGCTTTGCTCGTCAGAATGGCCATTTGTCCTTTGATGGGCCAGCGACCCTCTCTCTGGCTTCCCCGGTAGAGGCTCTTCTGGAATCTCTGGCGCTGAACTTGATGCGGGGGCGGTATTTCCGGTTGGGGAAAGCCATTTTCGAACTTACCTCGGTAGAGGTGGCGCTGCCGCCCACCTACCGTCGCCCCGTTTTGCTCAAGGCCCTTTCCCCCATCACCGTGTACAGCACGTTGGAGACCCCGGAGGGCCGCAAGAAGACCTACTACTACGCACCCCAGGAGCCGGAGTTCGGTCGCTTGGTGCTGGAAAACCTGCGCCGCAAGATACGGGCCCGGACGGGGGAGGACGTGCCGCCCGACGGCACAACCTTCCGGCCGGTGAAGGTGAGCAACCGCAACCTGGTGGTGGCTCGCTACAAGGGCACCATCATCAAAGGTTGGACCGGTATCTACGAACTGGACGCGCCGGAACCCTACTTCCGCATGGCCTTAGATGCGGGCCTGGGCGCGAAGAACAGCCAGGGCTTCGGCTTCGTGGAGGTGTGGGAGCCGAAGAAGACCTCACATGGGGACAAAGAGGACATGGAATAAATTTGTGTTCTCCGTGGCACTGTGTGCGATTTTTGAAGGAGGTTGATGATGCTCCATGCGTTACGCACTTTGGGCGATTTGTTGGGAGGCCCCATACAGCACGATGTGCTTATGGCTACTGACCTCGTTGTAGTAGATCTCAATCCACAAACGGGTCAAATCAGAGAGGTAACCCTTCAGAAATTTGAAACTGAGTATGCAAAGAAATGTCTCTATGTCCGACATGACGCCAATAAAACCCCAATCGTTCCCACGATTAGAATTGCAAATAAAGGCGACATAGAACGAGGCGACGGGATACATTTGAAAAAGAGCTTAGCGGAAAAATTAAGACGTAGTGTGAACAATCTCTCCAACCATTTAGGTTTTTCTATTGATGCAGACGAAGTAATCCGTAAGGTAGAAGAATGCGTCTCTGAGAATTTCTCGCCCAAAATGGAAGTTTGGGCAGCGACGCTGACTTTTGAAGGTAAGTTTATGGAAGATGTTCCAAGGATTAAGGAATACTTCAAAAAGCAGCGTGCAAAGCGCGGGCGGAAAAGTCAACGAAAAGGCGTCTGCGCGGTCTGCGGGGAGGAGAAAGAGGTCAGCGGCGATATTTCGCCCTTCAAGTTTTACACCATTGATAAGCCCGGCTATGTGGTGGGCGGCTTTGACAAGGCCCTGGCCTATAAGGCCTTCCCCCTGTGTTACGACTGCCGCGACCTCATCCAGCGCGGGCGGCAACACGTGGAGGCGAATCTGACCTTTGATTTCGTTTCCCGGCGTATTCGCTACCTGCTCATCCCGGATTTCATCTTTGGTTCGCAAGCGGTGCGTCAGGATGTGCTGGAAATCCTCACCGAGGAGAGGGAGCAGCGCCAAGGGCGTTTGCATACCTTGAGCCGCAAAGAACTCAAGCGCATCACTTCGGACGAAGGGGATATCCTGGATCTGCTCAGTGAAGAACGGGACGTGATGACCTTCCACTTCCTTTTCATGTCCCGTCAGCAGGGGCGGGAGGCCATTGACTTGTACATTCAGGATGTGTACCCTTCCCGCCTGCGGGCGTTGCTCCGGGCCAAAGCCGCCGTGGATCGGGCGTTGCGCATCCCACGGGAGGATGGCACCTGGCGCGACTACGATTTCACCTATGCCACCCTGTATCGCTTCTTCTCCAAAGCCGACCCCAACAAGCGAAACCCCGACCTGCTGCGCCATTTCTACGATTTAGTGGATCGCACCTTCCGCGCTGCGCCTGTGTCCGCCAACTACCTCATCCCCTTTCTGATGGCCCAAATCCGCCATGGTGTGGCCACGCCCGACCGCCGCGACCAGGGCCTTTATCGCTTCACCATTCTGGACGCCCTGGCCTCGCTGATGTTCATCTTGTTCACCACACGAAAGGAGGAGCCTATGTCGGCCCAAACGCCACCAACGCTGGAAGCCTATCTGGAAAGCCTGCCTGCCCTGGAGGACGACCTGAAGAAGGGGCTGTTCCTGCTGGGCGCGTTGACCGAACGTTTGCTTCAAGTGCAAGCTAAGGAACGTAAAAGCGCGCCTTTCTGGAAGTCCCTCAAAAGCCTGAAGATGAACGCCACGGACTTCCAGGGACTGTTGCCCAAAGTGCGCAACAAACTTCAGGAGTACGACCGCTTTGGGCGGGGTGAAGCCACCTTGTTCCAACTGGCTTCGGCGTACCTCGCACAGACGAAAATACCCTGGAAGATGAGCGTGGACGAACTCAATTTCTACTTCGCCCTGGGGATGGGACTGTTCCCCCAGGTCGCGCCGTACATTTACCCCCCACAAGATGAGTCCCAACAAAAGGAGGTTGAAGCATGAGCACCTTGACCAATCGCCACGAAGTTTTGTTCCTGTACGATGTGTCGTGGGCCAACCCCAACGGCGACCCCATGGACGAGAACAGGCCCCGTATTGACGAGGAGACGGGCATTAACATCGTCACCGATGTGCGGCTTAAGCGCACCGTTCGAGACGCGCTTAAGGAAATGGGATATGAGATCTTCCTGCGGGAAAAACGCCATGACAACCAGACATTGTTTACTAAAGACGAACTATTTGAGCAATTCTACAAGTCAACCCCGGAAGAGGTTCTCAAGAAGTGCATTGACATCCGCTTGTTTGGTGGTACTTTCGCACTCAAGCCTAAAAAACGGGCCAAAAAGGCAGAAGGAGGAGAAGAACAACGAGCATTTGCTTATACAGGACCGGTACAATTCAAATTTGGGCACTCTCTCCATCAAGTGAAGGAAAAATTTATCAAAGGCACCAGCATCATGCCTACTGATAAGGGAAAAACTCAAGGGGGGCCAACCGAGGTATATATAATTCCCTACTCCCTCATTGCCTTTTACGGCGTCGCCAACGAAAAAGCCGCGGCCACCACGAACCTCACCGAAGACGACCTGGACGCCATGTTCAAAGCCCTGTGGGTAGGGCACAAGGCCGGTACCGATGTCATCACCCGCTCCAAGTTCGGCCACGAGCCCCGGCTGCTGGTGGATATCGTGTACAAGCCCGGCACGCTGACCCACATGGGCGAACTGGACAAACTGGTGGCCTTCCGCAGCGAGAAGAACGACGAGAGCATTCGGGACATCAGCGACGGCGTGCTGGATTTGAGCGCTTTGGCCCAGAAGGTGGCCGCCTATAAGGACAAAATTGAGAAGGTGCGGGTGCAGGTGGGCGACCGGGTGAAGATGGAGCCGGACATTGAAGACGTGTTCGCGGAGATTCCCGTGGAATCCTTCCCCTGGAGCGCGGAACCATGAAAGTGGTGGCCTTTGACCTCTGGGGCGATTACGGCCACTTTCGTCGCTTCTTCACCACCTCGTCGCCGTTGACCTACTCCTTCCCGCCGCCCACCGCGGTGCGGGGCATTGTGGGTGCGATTTTGGGCTTTGGGAAGGAGGAATACCTGCAAGTCACCGCGGGACTGGTGGTGGGTGTGCGCATCTTGGCCCCAGTCCGACGGGTGCGTTGGGGAATCAATCTTATCAACACCAAGTCTAAATCCGGCGGAGGTAAGTTTGATCCTTCTTTAAACCGGTGGCGTAAAGACAACAAACAACCTCACACCTTAATCAAGGTGGAATACCTGCGCGACGCCCGGTTCCGCCTTTACCTCGGCGGTGAGGCCGCGCTGCTGGACGACCTGAAAGCCCTGCTTCAGGAGCACAGCACCCACTACACCGTCTCCCTGGGCTTGTCGGAACTGCTGGCTGATTTCGCCTATGTGGGCACCTACACCGCGCAGGCCCTGCCCCCAGGCACCTACGACCTGGTCACGGTGCTCCCCGCCGAGGCGCTGGATCCCGAGCAGGGCCTGAAAGAAGCCCTGCGTCCGGGGGTGAAACTGGCTAAGGAGCGAGTGGCCGTATACCTGGCCCCGGACCGCACGCCGTCCCTCTATCAGGATGTGGTGGTGGAAGTGAACGGCGCGCCGGTTCGGGTAACGGTGCGGGAACCCGTGTACCAACTGGACAACGGAGAGGTGGTGTACCTATGGCCTCCGGCCTCTACTCGCATCCCGGCGTTCCGTTAGAAGAGCACAGCAATCGGGTGCTGGCCCTGGCCCGCCGTTTGCTGGACGAAAGCGCGCCGGCGTGGTGGCAGTCGCCGCGCCGGCGCGCGCTGCTGGAGACGGCCATCGCGCTGCACGATTTCGGCAAGACGACCCGCTTTTTCCAGGAAGCCTTGCGCGGCGAGCGACGCAAGAGCGCCTTCACCCGTCACGCCAAACTCTCGGCCCTGTTTTTCCTGTTCTGGGCTACGGCTTGGCTGGGCAACGAGGCTGAAACCGAGTGGCCGGCTTTGCTCTTCGCTTATCTTGCGGTGCTGCGCCATCACACCAACTTGCACAGCGTGGCCGATGAACTCCATTCGCCTGATAATGATAAAAGTGAACTGGAAGTACTGGAGGCGCAAATTCAGGCTATTCCCTCGGAAAAGGTCAACGCCTATCTGGCCGCCCTGGATCTGCCCGCGGAAGTTCGCGCTGCGTTGCGGTTTGAGCCTGCGGCGTTTCAGGCCTGGTTGCGGGATGGTGCCCCGGCGATCTTCCGCCGCTGGCGGCGAAACTGGCGCCGCTGGAAGCGCGAAGCGCCAGATGCGGAAGCGTACTTCGTGTTCCTGGCCGCCTTTTCGGCCCTGCTGGACGCAGACAAGTTGGAAGCCGGCGCCAAGGCGCATCTGCCCGCGCGGGTGGATATCCCGCCCGATGCAGTGGGCCGTTACAAGGCCCGCGCCTTCGGGGCCTCCTCCTTGCAGGGCCTGAACGTGATGCGGGAACAGGCTTATCAGGAAGTGCTAGCCGGCCCCCTTTCCCCCAAGGAGCACCTGTACACCCTGACCCTGCCCACGGGCATGGGCAAGACTCTGACGGGGCTGGCCGCGGCATTGCGGCTCCGTGACCTGGTGCGCGAGGCCACAGGGCATCCGCCGCGCATCATCTACGCGCTGCCTTTCCTCTCCATCATTGACCAGAACGCGGCCACCCTGGAGCAGGTGCTGGCCACGGCCTTGGGACTGACGAGCCCGGATGCTCCCCCCTCGCCGCCCCCTGACCCGTGCAACCCCGAAACCCAACGCGAGCGCCTGGTGGAAAGCCGTCTGCTGCTCAAGCACCATCACTTAGCGGATGTGCAGTATCGAGAGCGGGTGCAGGACGAGGTGCGTGAACTGGACTATGCCGCGTCGCGGCTGCTCACCGAGGGATGGCATGCGGAAATCGTGGTCACCACCTTCGTCCAACTCTTCAATACCCTGCTGGCCTGGCGTAACGCGGCGGCCCGGCGGGTGAACAAGTTGCACGGCGCAATTTTGCTCCTGGACGAGGTGCAGGCCCTGCCCGCGGTGTACTGGCCGCTGGTGCGCCGACTGCTCACCGAGGCCGCAGAGCGCCTGGGCGCGTATGTCATCCTCATGACGGCTACCCAGCCCTACCTGCTGGAGAATGCCCGCGAACTCGTGCCCAATCCTGGGGTGTACTTCGCGGCCCTGGACCGGCTTGATGTACACATTCACCTGGAACGGCAAACTCTGGATGATTTCGTGGGCGGCTTCGTGCCCGAGCCGGGCAAGTCCTACCTTTTCATGGTCAACACCATTACCGCAGCCCAAAGGATGCACGAACTGCTATCCGAGGCGCTGGGCGAGGAGGTGCTCTTTCTTTCTACCGGCGTGACCCCGCGGGAACGGCTGGCGCGCATCCGGGCGCTGAAGGCCGGGCGCTACCGCTTCGCGGTGTCCACCCAACTCATTGAAGCCGGGGTGGATGTGGATTTTGATGTCATCTACCGCGACCTGGCCCCGCTGGATTCCCTGGTGCAAGCGGCCGGCCGCTGCAACCGCAACCTGCGCGCAGGGAGACGGGGAGAATTCCACATCGTGCATTGGGTGGATGAAAAAGGGCGCTCTTTCGACCACTGGATTTACGACCCGGTGCTGCTTTCCCGCACCCAAACGCACCTGGAAGGCCACCGGCACCTGCGCGAGCCGGAGTTTCTGGAACTGCTGGGGGCGTACTTCCGCGATGTGTGGGAGACGGGCATCCCGTGGGATG
>JALUBW010000179.1 GCA_027044735.1 Anaerolineales bacterium | reverse complement strand
AGTTGAACGCCACGGTGACCCCGCCCATGGCACACCCGGGTAGCGTGCGATCTGGCAAGTCGTAAGGTCCGGGCCCTCCCGCAATCTCCCACCCTTGAGGCAAAGCCGACGCCGAGATGAGGCATTCGCGGAGCACCTTTTCTGCTTGGGGACGGCCTTCGTCCCTGCAGCATCCGCTCCCCACAACCATGGCAAGGATTATGACCATGACGAGAAAGAACCTTTTCCAACCTGGGGGCGATGGATGGAATGACATTACTCACCTCCTGAGCCGCCGTCTTCCATTTTGATCCGCGGTAACATGGGCGCATACTCATCGAACACCTGCCAAAACTTTTTCATGTCCACATTCAGTCTGTATTCATCATACAGAGCCATCCCGAGTTTGATTGCAGCCTGGTCGTATGGGTCGTCGAAGAAAGTGCGCCAGAGTTCGGGCTTGAGCCCGTTGGCTCTGATATGAGCCCATCCGGCCCCGGCGAGCAGTTCCAGGGGGGTGAACCCCGCCGCCCGCCCTACGTAGCCGTAATGAATGTTAGACCAGATGTCGAAGCGGTACCTGTACCCCTTACGATATGCTGAATAACCATCGCCATATTTCTCCGTAATCTCTTCCTTGTGGTCCCACAGCGCGTTGTTGTCTACCAGGGCGCGCCATTGTGCGTAAGGCGTCTTCCGCTCCAGGGCACCAGCGCCGCACGCTCCAACGCCATATATCCCCAAGAGGCATCCTACCAAAGATATATTCGACGCCCATACTCGCCAGCGGATCTCTTTGACCACGTCGCTTTGTGCGTGGGGCAACATTTCGTCGTAAAGGAGCCAGCGCACAACCTTTTCAGCGGACACCGGCTCGTCGTGAGGAGGGGCTGGGGGAACCGGCCAGCCATCAGGGCGCGGGAGAACTGGCCACCCATCAGGATGTGGAAGCACGCGATGCCAATCATGCCCCGTAGGGTCATTGTACCGCAGCGGGTTGTTGCGCACATAACTGTAGCGGTTCAGCGCCTGGGGGTTCCCCGGCTCGGGCACGATGGTATCGGGCTGGATGAAGCCCGAGGGCCGGGTCGTAGTAGCGGGCTTTGCAAAAGTACAGGCCGAGGTCGTCAAATTTGAGGATTACCCACTCTCGGGCAAGTCATTGTTCATCATTGTGAGAGCGGGGGCTGGTTTCCCGTGGCGTGAATTTGTTATAGCGGATCAGGTCTCCGTAAGGGTATGGGTACTCTCCTGTCTCAATGCGGTGCATCACGTCATAAGGGCTCCAGACCATCAAAAATTCCAATTGTTTATACTCCTCCGGAAGTTCGGGTCCAATGCGTATATCTTTTTCGCCGTCATACAGAAACCATATCCCAGCGCTACCGGTTTTATCATTCCAAAATGTGGAAACAAACTTTGGGTATGTAAATTCCCGAATTGGCAAGCGTCCTATCACTTTCCAGAGACCTGTCCGCACGGCGGCAAACACCCCTGTAATCACCGGGGGAAACAACGGCTTGGCGCCCTTTAGTCGTTCAAGCACTTCCTCGGGCGGAAGATCGCCCTCGGTGATGAGGTCAAACACCTGTACCAGAGGCCCCATTTTCTTATCTCTGAATACATATTGCCCATACGCCTTTCGTCCATCAGACAGAGGTATTTCAAACACGTCTCCAACTCTTACTCTCTTCTGTCCCATCTCCTCACTCCTCTAAGAAACCTATTCTCTTTAGTATCTCAGTGCCTCTTTGAACGGCGCCCTGATATGTGGGATTACCTACAGCGATGCTGTTGATCCGATTATACAAGTTCTCAAGGCCGTAGTGCTCGATCAAAACTTGTTCCACTGCACGGGCGTCAGATCGGCTGAGATGCTCCAAGCCTCGAATCGGCACTATTTTCCATCCCCGTGTTCGCAAATGCTCTCCGGCTCTGCGGACAAAATCGTTCGTTATGCCAACGTAGCGCGTCACGCCGTTTTCGACATACCGGTAGACAACATTCGTTCCAGTATTGATTTCATTCGTACAATCCCCATCGGCGCAGGCGGCGGTGACGGCTGCTTTGGCGGTGGCGCCAGCCTCCATAGCGGTAGCGCTGCTCACTAATGCTGTTCCGCCCTCGCCGGCCCCTACCAGCCCTAATGCCGACGCTCCCCAGCCCAGCGTGCCGCCTACTACCGCGCCGGCCACAGCCCCCGCCATGACTGCCTTGCCCGCTGTGCAAGATGTGGAAATCTGGCTATCCAGAATTATTTTCACTCAGATTCGTGGTCACAAATCTCCCATTTCCCACCATACCCATGGTATGTCTCGCAGACAAGTCGGAAACGACGTCCAGTAGAAGGCTCTTCAAAATAATACTCCAAGTAATCCGGCCATGGCCCGTTCACCGGGACATCCTTGAAAGAAGGAAGATGGAAGCGAACGCGACCTTTCGGCCAATGCGACGATTCGCTCAAAACACCTTCCTCCAAGAACTTTTTTACGAGACGGATTACCCGAGCCAAATCCCGTTGCGTTCGAATTTCATACTTTAGAGGCAGCATCTGCTTTTCCATCGGTGAAAAGTTGTGCTTTCGGTAAGTGTCGATTCACTGCTAAAGATAAGGTAGAGGCTCTCTCTTCCATAGTAGGCCCTCTCGTCGCAGGTTACAATTGGGCAATTAACCGCGCTCCTTCGGGCACCAGGGTATTAGACCGGATGGAGGTTGATACGAGCCGGGAAGTTGAGGCCCACGCGTCCCCCAATAGACGCGGCTCGCACTTCATTGAATTTCAATTTCCACGCCGCGGAAGCGAAACGCTTTCCGTATGTTCTCAACGATCTTTGATCTTTCCTCGC
>JALUBW010000178.1 GCA_027044735.1 Anaerolineales bacterium | reverse complement strand
CTTCGGCGCTCATCTTGGGCTCCCAAGTGCGGTCAATCTGCCAGTTGGCGCGCAGGTCGTCCAGGCTATCCCAGAAGCCCACGGCCAAACCGGCGGCGTAGGAAGCGCCGAGCGAGGTGGTTTCGGCCACCTTGGGGCGCACCACGGGCACGCCCAAGATGTCGGCCTGGAACTGCATGAGCAGTTCATTGTAAACCATGCCGCCGTCCACCTTCAAGGCCTTGAGGTCAACGCCGGAGTCCTTCTTCATCGCATCCAGCACTTCGCGGGTCTGGTAGGCTGTGGCTTCCAGCGCGGCGCGGCAGATGTGGCCTTTCTTGATGTAGCGGGTCAGGCCGACGATGACGCCGCGGGCGTCGGAGCGCCAGTAGGGCGCAAACAGCCCCGAGAAGGCGGGCACGAAGTAAATGCCGCCGTTGTCTTCCACGCTGCGGGCGCAGGGCTCAATGTCGGCGGATTTTTCAAAGAATTCCAGATTATCGCGCAGCCACTGCACCAGAGCGCCGGTGATGGCGATGGAGCCTTCCAGCGCGTAATGGGCGGGCTGGTCGCCAAACTTGTAGGCTAAGGTGGTGAGCAGGCCGCTCTTGCTGGGGATGGGCTCGGTGCCGGTGTTGAGGAGCATGAAGCAGCCGGTGCCGTAGGTGTTCTTGGCCTCGCCCACGTCGTAGCAGGTCTGGCCGACGAGCGCGGCTTGCTGGTCGCCCAAGTCGCCCGCGACGGGAATTTCCATGCCGAAGGGGCCGTCTTTAGCCGTCATGCCGTAGACCGCGCTGGAGGGCTTGATTTCCGGCAGCATCTGGCGGGGGATGCCGAGGATGCCGAGGATTTCGTCGTCCCAATCCAGTGTCTTGAGGTCCATCAGCATGGTGCGGCTGGCGTTGGTGACGTCGGTAATGTGCACGCCGCCGCTGGGGCCGCCGGTCAGCCACCAGATTTCCCAAGTGTCAATGTTGCCGAAGAGGGCGTCGCCCTTTTCCGCGGCCTCGCGCACGCCGGGCACGTTTTCCAAAATCCACTTGATTTTGGGACCCGAGAAGTAAGTCGCCAGCGGAAGGCCGACCTTGGGGCGGAAGCGATCCTGCCCGCCGTCTTTGGCAAGTTCGTCGCAGATTTCCTTGGTGCGGGTGTCTTGCCAGACAATGGCGTTGTAGAAAGGCTTGCCGGTCTTGCGGTCCCACACGATGGTGGTTTCGCGCTGGTTGGTGACGCCGATGGCGGCCAGTTCGGAAGGATCAACGCCCGCCTTTTCCAGCGCGCCCTTGATGACCTGCTGGGTGCGCTCCCAAATTTCCATCGGGTTGTGCTCAACCCAACCGGGCTTGGGGTAAATTTGCTCATGTTCCAACTGGTGGATGCCGACCACCTGCCCGGAATGGTCAAAAATCATAAAGCGGGTGCTGGTCGTGCCTTGATCCACTGCGCCGACATATTTCTTAGCCATTTTGGGACTCCTTTCTTGCAAAGGTGCCGAAAATTCACGTTCCGCACGGTTGCGGCCTTTGTGCCGCGTTGACCAAAGCCGCTCTGGGGGAAGGGGGGCATACGCGCCCCTTACGCCGTCGCAACGACGCACCCCAAAGTGCAGCAAAGCACCGCCGCCCGCCGCAAACCGGCAAAAGCGACTTGGGC
Source organism: Anaerolineales bacterium (assembly GCA_027044735.1). Lineage (GTDB taxonomy): Bacteria > Chloroflexota > Anaerolineae > Anaerolineales > DRMV01 > JALUBW01. Next base: position 1,202 of record JALUBW010000178.1, on the reverse strand, counting down.
TGGCAAAGAAAACCAGCCCAAGTCATGTCCGCTAAACGTGCTTCCAGACTTCGGCAGCGGTTTTGAAAAGCAAGTACGAGGAGGTTGCGCCGGGGTCTTGATGACCGGCGCTGCGCTCACCGAGGTAACTGGCGCGGCCTTTCCGCGCCACCAAGGGGATGGTTGCCTTCATGCCTTCTTCGGCCGCGGCTGCGGCCTTGGCAAGCGCGGTGGGCAGGTCTTCACCGGCTGCTACCGCTTGGCGCAGCGCCTCCACCGCGGGGGTGAGCGCGTCCACCATGGTTTTATCGCCCGGCTCGGCCTTGCCGCGCTGCTTGACGCCTTCCAGCGCGGCCTCAAACATTTTCACCACATCTTCGGCACTGAGCGTCTCTTTGTTGCCCACCGCCATGCCCATCCGCATGAACAGCGTGCCGTAAAGCGGGCCTCCCGCGCCTCCCACGGTGGACACCAGCACCATCCCCACTTTCTTGAGAATGGTGCCGATGTCCTTGTCTTCCACAGCGGGGAGTTGGGACATCACCGCCCCAAACCCCCGGCTCATGTTGATACCGTGGTCGGCGTCCCCAATGGCCGCATCCAATTGGGTAAGGTATTCTTTTTGCTCTTCAATGACTTCGGCGTAATGCTTCAGCCAGTTCAGCACATCGGCCTTGGTTACCATGCCTCAACTCCATCTTCGGGCGTTCAGGGTGCTACATGCCCCAGCGGAGGGCTGCCGTCTTGACGGGCGCATCCCAGAACTTGAGCATTTCGTCATCGGCGCGCAACAATGTGATAGAAGTACCGGCCATTTCCAGCGAGGTGATGTAGTTGCCGATGAGGTTGCGCTCAATTTTGATGCCCTTGGCTTGGCAAATTTGCGCCAAGCGGCGGTAGACGATGTAAAGTTCAATGAGCGGGGTGCCGCCCATGCCGTTGACCATCGCAATCACGCGGTCGCCGGATTTGAAGGGCAGGTCGTTCAAGATGGCTTCGGCAAGCATGTCCACGATTTCGTCCGCGGGCTTGATTTTCATCCGCGTGCGCCCGGGTTCGCCGTGGATGCCAATGCCGATTTCCATTTCATCTTCGCCGATTTCAAAAGTGGGTTTACCGGCTACCGGCACGGTGCAGGAAGTGAGCGCCATACCCATGCTGCGGCCGTTTTCGTTGACGCGCTTGGCAATTTCGGCCACTTTGGCAAGCGGAAGCCCGGCCTC
>JALUBW010000177.1 GCA_027044735.1 Anaerolineales bacterium | reverse complement strand
TCAGCCTCACCTTCAATATCGGCAGAAGCCTTTGCCTCGGCTTCCTCCTTGGCGCTTTTAACCTTCTTGGCAACCTCATCAACCACCTCTTGGCCGCGCTGCTGCAAGGTGATAGCCCGCTCTTGCGCAATTTTAGCGGCTTCTTCTGCCTTCTTGCGAGCCGCGGCAAGGGCTTCTTCTGCCTTCTTGCGGGCCTCTTCGGCGCGTTTCAACGCCTCTTCGGCGTTTTCCGTCGCTCGCTCTTTGATAACAATGCCTTTTTCCTTTAACAAAGTGCGGGTTTCTTCACCCGATTGAGGCGCCATCATGAGCGCAGCGAGAGCACCCATCACTCCACCAACAATTACACCAGCCAAGAAAGCACCAAAATCATTGTTTTCCGCCATTTTCTTCCTCCTTATTCGCTATTTTTTGGAACGACCACGCACGAATTTCAACGCTGTGACAATTGCACCTAATGCGGCTACCGTTTCATTCAACTTGATCACCGGCTCTGCAACATGCTCACTTAGGAATGTGGCCGTCCCTTGCAAAGTTTGCACCGTCTGCGTTGTAGAATCCAAGATTGGACGGATTTCATGTTGGATCAAGTTTATCAAGACCGCAAGTTGTACAACCAAAACCAGCAACGCTATACCGATTACCAGCCCTTCCAATGCCATGAAGATGATGAAAATATCTCGGATGCGGTCGGTGGGTGTGCCGGGGCTGAGCAAATAAACCACAAAGGCAATCAGCAAGGCCAGCGTAATCACACCCGCTACTGCCAAAATCCGAACAAGACGGCTTGACGACCGCTCCTCTTTGGCATCGGTTTCGGTCAATGTGGGTTTGACGGTTCGCTCCTCCGGTTTCATATTTCCATTATACCACCGCGCGGCAAACAAGGTATAAAAATGGGCTTTTCTTGCAGAAGTTTAACAGAATACGGCATAGCATTGCGCGTCCTTACCAAATCCGCTGCAGCGCGGGGTTTTCGCAGGCTTTACGCCCCACTTTTGCCATCGGCACCCACTCATTGCCGATGCAAACGCGCACCACGTCGGCTGTGAAATCGGTGTTGGTCGCACCGTGGTTGTCGTAAAACCACGAACCAACGCCGTAAAAGTCAACCGGCACTCCCAAACGCTCAAACAAGGTAATTTTTTCGGGCTTGAAGCCGCCCGAAACCACAATTTTCACCTCTTGGCAGTAACGGCGCGCCTCGCCGCGCCATTCCGCGGGCAAATCCCAATTCTCCCAAGCGTGGTCTAAAGCCTCGCGCACCTGCCACACCAAGCGCGGGTTCACGCCAAGGTCTAACTCGGGCGAGCCTAACGGCTGAAGTTCGTAATCGCGGATGTCGCCCGCGGTATCCAGGCGCACACCGAACAAGCGAAAGTGCGCCGCCTCTTCGGGCTTGCCGGCTTCTTTCAAACGGCGGTATTCGTCAAACATGGCTTTGGCAACGCGGACGGCATCGCGCGCACAGCGGTTGTTGAAATCCACCAACGCGATGCGCGGCACTTCGGGCGGCAACTGGCGGGCAAACGCCAGCATTGCCTCCGGAATATCGCCCAAGAAGCAAGCCAAAAAAGCGTGGGCGGTTGTGCCGCCGCCTTTCGCTCCCCACCAAGCGCCTTGGGCGTCGGTGGAGATGAAAGGCTTGACCTCGGCGTTGTGGTCGTAGTTGTATCGGGCGACGCCGATGGCGTAGGCATAGCCATCCGCCGCCTGCACCGCGGGCAGGTCAAACCGCGCGGGGAAGAAAAGCACCGGCTTGCCGCGCGCGGCTTCCAAAACCTCGTAGGTGTTGGTAGCAATGCGGCTCAGGCGGGTGAGGTAGCCGAGCGTCACGGTTTCCAAAGGTCCGAAATCGCGATAACGACCGCGGACGCGCAACACGGGCTGGACGGCGCGCACGTCGCCGTGGTAGGTCACAGTATCGCCATCCTCAACTGCCCAAACCTGAAGCGACTCACCGGTGCCGACAAACTTCCCGTTTTCCCAATAGCCCGCGGCGTGACGGAGTATTTCCAGCGCGGCGTCGGTGCCTGCGACCACGGTTTTGCCGCGCCGGCGGGTGAACCACTGCATTTCCACATTCATCTCGCCAATTGGCAGGCCGCGCACCTGCTCCAAGGGCAAGCGGGCGTGCTCGCCGCGGTAGGTGTAGCCCTCCGCGCTCAAGCCTGCCAGCAAATGCGCGATGTTCACAAAATACTTGTCGGCGTAAATTCCGCGGCGGATGCCCTCAATGTCAATACCCATTTCGTCGGCGGTCAGACGTTTTCCGTCAAAAATGCTCATAGTTTCACCTCGTAGCGTTTTCTCACACAGGGAACACAGCGGGCACAGAGACCCTCCCCCCCTGTGTCCCCCGTGCTCCCCGTGTGAAAGTATCAAAGAGTTACACCTCGTAGCGTTTTCTCACACAGGGAACACAGAGGACACGGAGAAAAAAGAGCCTCCCTGTGTCCCCCCTGCTCCCCGTGCGAAAATATAAAAGAGTCGTGGATTTTGCTAATCAACCTCTTTGGAGGCTCAACTTGCGGCCAATTCCGCCAGCGGGGTGGCGGTAGTGATGCGATGAGCGCCGAGTTCGGCAAAGCGGGCGTAGGCTTCATCGGCGGCTTCGGTGAAATCTGCGCCGGGGACTACTACCGGCGAGGTCGTATCTTCCAGTAAATAAATTTTAGAAGCAAAATCGGCTTTGCCGCGCTCGGCAAGCGCCTTGAGCAGGTCTTCCACCGTCCAAGCGACGCAGTGGCTCTTCGCCTGCCCGGTTATCACCACCGCATCGTATTCAAGCACAATTTCCACCAGCCGCTCATTCGGCGGGACGAGTTGGTTGCCGTCGGGGTCGGTGTTGACCTCCGGCGCAAGGGCGGAATAGTGCTCGGTGAGGGGATGTTGCCCCTTGAGGATGAACTCCGGCTGGGCATAGCGGGCGATGCTGTGGAAGAAAATCGCCTCCTCCACCGCAGGCACAAGCGCGTGCCCCACGCCGCCCAACATGGCATGGAAAGGCCAAACCGTGTGCTGATACTTGCCCCGCGCCGCTAATGTTTCAACGTAGTGCCGCACGTAGCGCTCGGCTTGGGAGGGCGTCAAGCCCAAAACATCGGCAAGCGCGGGGTTGAAACGCCACTTTCCTTGCTCAACATCCTCGCGCGAAATCATCGTGAACGGCGCGGGATGGTTGCCTTCCGCATCCACCCAAAACGGCGCGTGGAAAATCTGCATGGGCAGGTGCGTGTCCATCGTGGCGGCAATGTGGGTAATGCGGTGCAAATTCTGGTAGATGTAGCGACAAAGGCGGATGTTATCCTCAACCGCGCCGTTGCCGGAGCGTCCGGCGACAAAAAGTTCAAAATCGGGCAGGCAAAAAGTGTTTTGGACATCAATCAATACAATGGCTATACGAAATTCGTCCTGCGCGGCGGGCTGGATGGCATGGCGAACAGCCCAAGAGCGCGCCTCCTGCGCCCGCGCTTCATAATTCACCTTCCAAAGCCGCCCAACTGTATCGGGCTGAAAATGCGGGGGAATGGGCAAAAGGTCGGTCATGGCATCCTCCTAACCCATAAACGCTCGGTTTCGGAGAAGAAGGGGAAAAGTCAAACATCCAAAACCACAACCGCGCGCCAGCCGTTTTGGTCGTGGGAAACGTGCAGGTTGTGGTACGTGGCGGCTTTCACCTCCTTTTCCACCTCGGCAATGGGGAAACCACGCAATTCACCCTGAAGGAGTTTGCCATCCCAAGCGAGATGGACGGGGCGATACCAGCGCCCATGTACATCACGCAGGAAAAGCAATTCGTTCAGAAACTCCACCAGCGCGGTCTCCGCATCTTCGGCGGGGAGGGAAAGGCGGTGGGTGACGGGCGGTGCGGTTTCGTCAACGCGCGTGCCGCTCAAATGCTCCACGCCGCGCGCCGCCTGTTCCAACAAGCCGACAAAACCGGGAGCCCAAACTTCCAGCGCCCAATCCGCGGTATGCTCACGCTCGCGAAAGCCGGCTTTGCTCATTGAACGCTCCAAAATCAGCCACGCTATGCCATTTTACCACCCAGAGTTTACAACTTTTTTACAACCGCTTGAAAAGCCGATAACATGCCTATGGCACAATAAAAACGCAAACGAGAGAACCGCTCTCGGAAACATTTCACAAGGAGGAAGCACTATGTCCACGAAAAACAAGGTCTTGTTTGGCCTATTGGCAGTGCTGTTGCTCGCAATAGGTGTGGGCGCGGCAATTCTCACGGTGCCCGCTCACGCTCAAGGCTTACACGAAACAACCCCACCCGCCGAACCGGCTTTTGGGCCAGGTGCAGGTCATGGTTTTGGAATGGGCGCTCCCGCAATGGAGCACGGCTTCGGCATGAAAGGTGAGGAAGGCGGCTTCAGGAACGGCTTTGGCAAAGGACGGCGGCATCATCGCCCGCACAGGGCGCTCGGTCAAGTTACCGGCATCCAAGATAACGCCTTCACGATGAAATTGCGCGATGGCAAAGAAATAACGGTCAACGTCACCGACCAAACCAAATTCCACAAAGCAGGCAGTGGCGAGGCTTCGTTCTCCGACCTGCAAGTTGGGAATTGGGTAATGGTGGCAGGACGCCATGAGAACGGCGAAAATGAGGCTCGGCTGGTGGTAATTCTGCCCGAGGGTTTTGACCCCAACGCCATTCACCACGCCATCGGCAAGGTGAAAAGCGCCGACGCGCACACGCTCACCATCACCACCCGCCGAGGAGATGAACTGACAGTGCAAATCACCGACAAAACCCGCTTTCGCGGTATTGGCGGTGAATCTGACCTAAAACCCGAAATGCAAGTGCGGGTGGCATATCTCCAAAAGGCCAACGAAACCCCCACGGCTGTGCTTATCGCAGTGCCCAAGCCTCGGCAAGGGGCGGCAGGCAAGGTAACTGCAGTCGGCGAGAACAGCATCAGCATCAAGCCCCGCCGCGGCGGTGAAATCACTTTCACCTTAGCCGAAAACACCTGCATCCGCTCGCCGCAAGGCAACCCGCTCAGCCTGAGCGACGTGCACACCGGCGATTTCGCCCGCCTGCTCACCAACGGCAACGCCGATTCACCCCAAGCATGGTTGGTGATTGTGGGCGCTCCGCTGCACAGGCACTAATTCCCCCCTCACAGCGCCAAACCAAACAAGCCCTGCGCCATGCAGGGCTTGTTTTTATAACCACAGATTACGCAGATTTCGCAGAAAAATCTGTGCTAATCTGTGTAATCTCTGTGGTTTTCCCTTTGCGCCTTTGGGCGAGGCAATGCCTCGCCCCTACTTTGCGCCTCTGCGTTACCATCCACCGATTGACACAGATTTACGCCGATTGAATGACTGAAACCGCAGATCCCGCAGAAAAAATCTGTGCTAATCTGTGCTAATCTGTGTAAGCGGTTTTCAATTGACCCGCGTTACGTATTGCCCCGTGCGCGTGTCAACGCGAATGACATCGCCTTGATTGATAAAAGCAGGCACTTGAACTTCAAGCCCGGTCTCGGTAACAACTTTCTTGGTGACGCCGGTGGCAGTATCGCCCTTGACAGCAACCTCCGCCTGCACCACTTCCAAATCCACCGTGATGGGCAGTTCCACATCAAGCGGCTCGCCCTTGTAAAAGGTCAGTTTGACCTCCATGTTATCCTTCAAAAACTTGGCATTTTCACCGAGCACATCGGCAGGAATGGCAAACTGGTCGTAAGTCTCGGTATCCATGAAGTAGTAATAATCGCCATCAGTGTAAAGGTACTGGGCGTTGTGGTGGTCAAGCCTCACATCCTGCACCTGATTGCCCGAAGGGAAAGTGCGCTCTACAATTGCACCGGTGCGAAGATTGCGCGCCTTGACCCGAATAGTGGCCTTGCCTCGCCCTGGCTTGTGATGGTGATAGTCCAGCACGCGGTAAAGGTTGCCATCCAATTCAAAAGTTACGCCTTTGCGAAGGTCATTCACATCTATCATCGTTCGTCTCCCAAAATCGGTTTGAATAGATTATACCAAATCCAAGATCATCAAAAAGCAGGGAAAAGAGAGGCGCAATCATCACCGCTGCTTTCAGTCCGCCTCTGCACCCTCATAACACGGTGAATGGGCGCCCGCATCGGCGCCAAGTTGGGAAACCACCATAGCAGCCAGCATCAAAAGAGCGCCTGCAAGGCCGCGCGCACTCACCTTCTCCCCCAAAATTGCCACGCCGCCCAGCATGGCAAAGACCGATTCAAGGCTCAAAATGATAGCAGCGTGGGCAGGCAAGGCGTATTGCTGCGCCACAACTTGCAAAGTATAGCCCACGCCGACTGAAACCAGCCCACCGTAAAGGATTGCCCACAGTGCGCCCTGCAAGCCCGCTGCCGTTACGGTTTCCCAGCCTGCAGCGACGGCAGCACTGAGCATAGCCACCGTTGCAAATTGAAGCGCCGCCAAGGTGAGGCTGTCGTGCTCCGCCGTCCAACGCCCCACCAAAATTACGTGCGCCGTCCAGAATAGGGCACTCACCAGCACCAGCAGGTCGCCCTTTTCCATGTGCCAAGCGCCCGTAACACTGAGCAAATAAAGCCCAACTGCCGCCAGCGCCGCGCCAACCCACACCTGCACGCCATGCCGCTCTTTCATCAACAAAGCGCCCGTTATCGGAACGAGCACCACGTACAAACCGGTAATAAAGCCCGCCTTGCCTGCGGTGGTGTAAACGATGCCGACCTGCTGGAACGAGGAAGCGATGAACAGCACCGCACCCAGCCAGATGCCGCGGCTTACGCTTTCACGCGGCAAAGCACGGTGCAAAGGCTGTTTTTCGCGAACGCGGACAATAATCCCCAGCGCCAGCGCGCCCAGTGTGAACCGCACCGCGTTGAAGGTGAATGGGCCCACGTATTCCATGCCGGCGCGCTGGGCAACGAACGCCAATCCCCACACTGCCGCCGTGATGAGCAACAGGCTGTTCGCAAGCCAGCGCCGCGACATGCGCTATTTCAAGCCAGAGTGCAAGAAACTGCGGATGAACTGCCGCTGGAATACGAGGAAGAGCAGGAACAGCGGGGCGATAACCGTGATGGTCGCCGCGGCAAGTAGAGGCCAGCGCGCGCCGATTTCGCCCAACTGCGTGAAGCGCACCAAGCCAATGGTCAGCGGGCGCGAGCGGTTGGTCAGCGTCACCACCAACGGCCACAGAAACTCGTTCCAGTGCCAGGTGATGGACGAAAGCGCAAAGGCCACCAGCGTGGGCACCGATGGCGGCAGGTAAATGTGCCAGAGCAATTGCCACCATGAACAGCCGTCCATGATACCTGCGTCCACAAGGTCGCGCGGTACCTCCAAAAACGCCTGCCGCATGAGAAAAGTGCCAAACGCCGAGCCAAAATAAGGCAGGGCAACCGCCAGAGTTGTGTCAAACAGCCCCAGTTTGCGGATGGTGGCGAAATTGGGCACTAAAAGCGCCGCCGCGGGAATCATCAGTTGCAGCAAAATGAAGAAGAAAATCCCCTTTTTGCCCCAAAATTCCTGATGGGCGAAGGCAAAGCCCGCGAGCGTTATCGTTATCAATTGGGCAATCAAAATCATGCCCACAATGATGATGGTGTTGCGGTAGTAAATTCCAAAGGGGGCTAACGACCAGGCTTTGAGGTAGTTGGCGAAAGTGAGCGTGTGCCCAAACCAGACGTCGCCGCGCCCCAACGGCTCGCTGGAAGGCCGAAACGACACCACAATTGCCCAAATGATGATGGAAGCCCAACCCAAAGCCAACAGTGCGGTCAGCAAATTCAGAAAAACTGCCGTTAAGCGTTTGCGAAGTTTGGCGCTAATCATGCTCCCTCCCGCTCGGAAAGCACAAAATTGGTGACGGTGATGCTTAGCATGATAATGATAAGAACCACGGTCAGTGCCGAAGCGAGCCCAACGTTCAAATCCTCAAAGCGCACCTGCCACAAGTAGTAGAGGAGTACCGTGCTCGCTCCGCTTGGGCCGCCCTGCGTCATTACAAAAATGTGGTCAACTACCTGAAAAGCGTCAATGATGGCAATGGTGGAGACGAAAAGCGTGGTGCGGCGCAAAAGCGGAAAGGCTATTTTCCACAACTGCGTCCACCAACTCGCACCGTCAAGCGAAGCGGCTTCAAACACATCCTCGGGCAAATTTTGCAATCCGGCGAGGTAAAAGATCATCAAATAGCCCGCGTTCTTCCAAATTGCAACAATCATCACCGCGAGCAGGGCTAAATGCGGGTTGCCCAGCCAGTTTTCAGGCCCGTGATAGCCAAAAGTCTCCAAAAAAGTGTTGAACAGGCCGTAATCGGGCGTGAAGAAAAACATCCAAATGGTTGCCGCGCTCACCATCGGCAGGATGGTGGGGTAAAAGAAACCCAGCCGAGCAAGCCCAATGCCTTTCACCGCTCGGTTGACCAGCAAGGCAAACAAAAATGCCAACACAATGCTTGCAGGCACAGTGCCGAGCACGTAAATCGTGGTGTTTTTCAGCACCTGCAAAAAGTCGGGGCTGGTGAAAAGTTCCTTGTAATTGCGCAAGCCAATGAAAGTGGGCGTGCGGAATTTGGCGATGTTGAGGTACTGGCGGAAGAAACTCATGTAAATCGCCTGCACCGTAGGCCAAGCGGTGAACACCAGCACGATGATAAGCGTGGGCGAAATCAGCAAGTAAGGCAGCCAATTTGGGGCTTTACGGCGGGAAACAGAGCGTGTGGCGACAGACATAGGCAGGCTCCCAAATGCGAGCGAATACACGTAGGGGCGAGGTACCGCGCCTCGCCCCTACGGGATTTATCGGTCGTGCACGGTTTACTTGAACATCTCCAGCGCCTTATCGGCCTCTTGTTGTGCTTTCTTCATCGCCTCTTCGGGCGTCATTTGGCCGTTGTAGGCGGCTTGCAGATATTTGTGGAAGATGTTGCGCACTTTGCCGAGGTTCATGCACGAAAGTTCGGCGCCAGCGTACTTCAGCATATCCTTCAATTGAGCAGCCTGCGGCACTTTCTGGATGTATTCTTTCATCGCCGGGGTGTCGTAGGCGCTCTTACGGGTCGCAATGTAGCCGGTTTTGATGCTGAAATCGGCGGCGTATTTGGGCTGGGTGACGAATTCAATGAACTTCCACGCCGCTTGCTGTTCCTCAGGCGAAGCACCCTTGAGCATGTAGAAATTGCCGCCGCCGGTCACAGTGGCGTAGGTGCCGGGCTTCTTGCCGGGAACGGCCATCACGCCGACCTTGAACTTCGCCTGCGAGAGGATGCCGCGCAGGCTGCCGCTGGAATGCACAATCATTGCCGCCGCGCCCTTGGCGAAATCGGCCGGAGCATTGCCCCAGTTCTTCTGCACGCCCTCGGGCATGGCGTGATATTTGTGCGAAAGGTCAATGTAGAACTGCACAGCCTCAATCACCTTCGGGTCGTCAAACACAACCTCGGTCGGCGATTTCACAATGTTTTGGCCGTTGCCGATAGCCAGCGGCTGGAACAGCCAGTAAGGCCAGCCAGAAGGCCATTCAATGCCCCAGCGCTTGCCGGGGATGGTCAGTTTCTGGGCGGCTTCGGCAAGCGATTCCCAACTGTCGGGCGGTTTTATCCCTTCCTGCTCAAACAAATCGGCGTTGTAGTAAAGCGTAACCACGCTGCGCTGGAAGGGAATGCTCCAAATTTTGCCATCGTACTTGGAGTTTGCCATAAAGGCGGGGAAGAAGTCGTTAATGTAGGCATCGCCGTTGGGCATAGATTTGATGAAGTCATCCATTGGCACAATGTAGCCCGCGTTCACCAAGTCATACAGGTCGGCGGCAAGCATCACGGCCAGCACCGGCGGTTTTCCGCCGCCCTCAATGGTGGTCTGGATGGTGGTCTTCACATCACCGTAGCCGCCTGAGAACACCGGCTTGACTTTGATGTTGGGGTTTTGCTTTTCAAAGTCGGCGATGTAGCCGTTGAGGATTTTAGCGATGGGCGCATCCACTGCCACCGGGTAATAAACCTCAATGGTGACGGGCTTGGCAGGCGCCTGAGT
>JALUBW010000176.1 GCA_027044735.1 Anaerolineales bacterium | reverse complement strand
ATTGCCTTTCAAGCCCTCGCGGCGCTGGCTTTTTCTGCCGCCGCGGGCTTTTTCTATTACCGCGCCTCGCAAACCCCCATCGGCGTCGCCTTCCTCTCTTACCTGCTCGCGGCGCTGGCTCTTACCCTGCCCGTGCCGTTCCTGATTTACGGCATCTACGCCCTGCGCAACGCCTACTACGCCGTGGACCGCGACGGCATTTACATCGCTTGGGGTTGGCAAAGCGAGGCAATCCCCATGAACGAAATTGCGTGGGTGGGCAAGGAAGCAGATTTGGAAAAGCCACTGCCGCGTCCTTGGCCCCGCTGGGAAGGAATGGTTGTGGGCGTCCGAAAGGCAGAAGGCAAGCGGCTGTTGTTTTACGCTGCGAGCACGCGCCCGCTGGTAGTGGTAACTACCGAAGAACAAGCCTACGCCATTTCGCCGCAAGACGTCGCTGGCTTCCTTGAGGCTTTCCGCTTGGCCGCCGAAGAGGGCACACTTGAGCCGATTCCGCACCACGCCCAGCGCATCGGCGGGCGGCTGAGCGAACTTTGGGGCGACCGCTGGGCGCGCCTGCTTCTCATGCTCGGCTGGGCAACAACGCTCGCCGCTTTAGTGCTAAGCAACCTTGCCGCCTCAGGCATAATCTTCCAAAACGCCCGGCCGTTCTTAGTGAACCGCGCCGTGCTGCTCGGCGTAGCCGCGCTGCTCTCTCAGGGGCTGAACCTCGGGCTGGGGCTCTTTGCCTACCAATCCCCCATTCGCAAACCAATGGCGTATTTGATTTGGCTGACGGGCGCGCTCTCGGCGGGCGGCTTTCTGCTCAGCGGGATCTTCGCCCTTCAAGGGATGGTGAAATGAGCCTGAGCCTCCAAGTGGCAATTGGCGCGGCGCTGGCGCTTGCAGTGGCTTGGGCGGCTTGGAAAACGGGGGCACTGACCGGCGGCGGCGCAGTCGTTGCCTTTTTCGTCGGCTGGGCAACCTTTGGCTTTGGGGGCGCTTGGTGGGCAGTGGCTTTGCTGGTGTTTTTCTTTTCATCCAGCGGGCTTTCCTTCCTCTTCCAAAGGCACAAACAGGCGTTAAGCGAAAAATTTAGCAAAGGCAAGCGGCGCGATGCCACCCAAGTGCTTGCCAACGGGGGATTGGCGGCACTGTTGGCGGTCGTCCATCGCTGGATGCCGAGCGCTCCTTGGGTCTGGGCAGCATTTTGCGGCTCGCTGGCGGCGGTAAACGCCGACACGTGGGGCACGGAAATCGGCGTGCTTTCTAAATCGCCGCCGCGGTCAATTTTGAACGGACGCTCCGTGCCGCGGGGCACTTCGGGAGCGGTTTCGGCTTTGGGGCTTAGCGCTTCGCTCGGCGGCGCTTTGCTTTTGGGATTGGTAGCCGCGACGGCTTCACCCCATCCCCTTGCGGCAGGGCTTGCGGCAACGGTGAGCGGCTTTCTCGGAGCGGTCTTTGATTCCATCCTCGGCGAGCGCTGGCAGGCAACCTACTTTTGCCCCACCTGCCGCACCGAAACCGAACACCACCCCCTCCACACCTGCGGCGCGCCGACCCAACTCATCCGCGGCTTGCGCTGGCTTGATAACGACGTGGTGAATTTTGCCGCCGCGCTGGCAGGCGCTTTGCTCGCCGCAGCGCTTTACCGGCTCGGAGGCGCGGCATGAACGCTTGGGTTCTACTGCTCTTCACCCTCGCAGTACTCGCGGCACTCTGGGCTTACCGCGCTCATTATTGGCGCCGCAGGCAAAACGAAACACTGGAAGATGCCCTGAAACTGCTCCTTGAAGCCGAAACCGAAGGTCGCCCTTCCACACCCGAGTTTCTCGCCAAAAGGCTACACCTCAACCCTCGCCACGCCCGCCGCCTCGTTGCCGATTTGTTGGAACGGGGATTGGCGCGCTCCGAAAACGGCTCGCTCGCCCTCACCCTCGCGGGCAGAAAAATAGCCGAGCACATCCTAAAGGCGCACCGCCTTCTGGAACGCTACTTTGTGGATGAGGCGCACCTTCCTCCACAAGAAGTGCACGCCCTCGCCCACCGCTTGGAGCATTCCACCCGCCCCGAAGACCTGCGGCGCTTGGAGGCACACCTCGGCTTCCCTGCCGTTGACCCGCACGGCGACCCAATCCCCCACGCGGGGGAAGGCTGGGCGCCTGCCGGAAAGCCCCTCGCCGAAGCCAACGCCGGCGATGAGGGCGTGGTCGCCCATCTTGAGGATGAACCCCAAAAAGTGTATGAGCACTTGCTGAGGGAAGGCTTACGGGTTGGGCAAAGGGTGCGCGTGCTCGGGAAAGACCACAACGCTGTGCGGATAAGCGCCGATGGGCGCGAACTCGTCCTTTCCCCCGAACTGGCGGCAAATGTTACACTAACGAGCGGCAAGGCAGCCGAAATCCCCGCCGGAGCCGTGCCGCTGAACGAATTGCCCGACGGGGTTTCCGCCGAAGTGGTGGACATCGCGCCGTGGGTGCAAGGTTTCACCCGCCGCCGCTTGATGGATTTGGGCATAACCCCCGGGGCACTCATCACCCCCGAACTGCGGCCATTCTTCCGTGACCCGCGCGCCTATCGCGTCCGCGGCACCCTCATTGCCCTGCGCGAGGACCAAGCCCGCAACATTTGGGTAAAGCCAATACATGAACGGTAAAACTGTAAATCCACCGATTGAGAGATAAAACCACAGAAAACACAGAAATTTGCAGAAAACACAGAAATTTTTTCTTTGCGCTCTTTGTTCCTTTTGCGCCTTTGCATTACCCTTGGCGTCCTTCGTGTACTTGGCGCCCTTGGCGTTGTTATCCACCAATTAGGACTGAACACTGACCAATTCCCATGACAAACCTCTTCTCATCCAAATGCAACAACTGCCCACTGCGCGCCGAACTTGAGCAGATGGGCATCAGCGCGGCAGATACCGATTTTGTGATTGCCCTTGCAGGCAACCCCAACACCGGCAAGAGCACGCTTTTCAACGCCCTTACCGGCTTGCGCCAGCATACCGGCAACTGGCCCGGCAAAACGGTGACGCGCGCAGAGGGCGCTTACGAATTCAACGGGCGGCGTTACAAAGTGGTTGACCTGCCCGGCACATATTCCCTGCTCACCGCCTCGGAGGACGAGGAGGTGGCGCGCGATTTCATCCTTTTCGGCAAACCCGATGCCGTGGTGGTGCTTGCCGATGCCACCGCTTTGGAGCGCAACCTCAACCTGCTCCTTCAGGTGATGGAAATCACCGACAAGGTGGTGCTGGCGCTCAACATGATGGACGAAGCGCGCCGCAAGGGCATTCAGGTTGATGCACGCGCCCTGAGCCGCGACCTCGGCATTCCGGTTGTGCCGATGGTGGCGCGAAGCGGCGAGGGCATTACGGCTTTGCTTCGCACGGTTGAGGAAGTGGTTACGGGCAGGCTAAAGCCTACTCCTCGCCGCGTGCCCACGCCGCCGGAGGTGAAAGGCGCGGTTGACCAGTTGGTGCCGTTGATTGAAGAAGCCGTGCCCGGGATCCCGAATGCGCGCTGGGTGGCAATGCGGCTTTTGGACGGCGACGCGCGGGTTGAAGAAGCCCTGCTGAGCGGGGAAATGGCGCGCTTGGCCATCGGCGACGATGAGCAAGCGGTGGAAGAATCGCGCCGCAAAGCCGAGCAGGTGCTTGCCGCCGCCGAAAGCCTGCGGCGCGACTTGAGCGCCAATTTCCGCGATGAAATTGTAAAGGCGCTGTACGCCGAAGCCGAGAAGGTAGTGCGCCGCGCCGTCCGTATGCCCGACGACCGCCGCCCTTGGGATTGGGATCAGCGCATAGACCGCATCGTTACCTCGCCCGTGTTCGGCTTCCCAATAATGGCGGTGCTGCTGGCAGTGGTGTTTTGGATAACAATTGTGGGCGCAAACTACCCCTCGGACTTGCTCGCTGAAGCGCTTTTTTGGGTGGAATCGCAGGGAGCAGCGTTATTTTCGGCAATCGGGTCTCCCGAATGGCTCACGGGCTTTGTGTGGCACGGCGTTTGGCGCGGTATGGCTTGGGTGGTGAGCGTGATGCTCCCACCAATGGCGATTTTCTTCCCGCTGTTCACATTTTTGGAAGATTTGGGCTACCTGCCGCGCGTGGCTTTCAACATGGACTACCTCTTCCGCAAAGTCGGAGCACACGGCAAGCAAGCGCTCACCATGATGATGGGCTTTGGGTGTAACGCCGCAGGCGTAATAGGGACGCGAATCATTGATTCCCCCCGCGAGCGGCTGATTGCCATCCTGACCAACAACTTCGTGCCGTGCAACGGGCGCTTCCCCACGCTGATTTTGTTGGCGTCGATGTTCGTTGCCCGCCGATTTTCGTCTGGGGTTGCTTCGCTGATCGCGGCGGGGGTAGTGGTCGGCGTGGTCACGCTCGGCGTGGGGTTCACGCTGTTGGTGTCGGCGCTGCTATCGCGCACGCTCCTGAAGGGCACGCCTTCGGCTTTTACGCTGGAATTGCCGCCCTACCGCAAGCCGCGCCTTTGGCCTATACTCTACACTTCGTTGATAGACCGCACGGTCTTCGTACTATGGCGGGCGGTGATGGTCGCCGCGCCCGCCGGGGCGGTGATTTGGCTGCTCGCGAACATCCACCTGCACGGGGCAAGCCTCGCCCAGCATATTGCCCAAGCCCTCAACCCAATCGGGCACGTGATGGGGCTGGACGGCGTAATTTTGCTGGCTTACATCATCGCCATCCCCGCAAACGAAATTGTGGTGCCCACGATGGTGATGGTTTACAGCGGCGCGGGCATGATGGTGGACGTGGGGTCGTTGGACGCGTTCTACCGCCTGCTCACCAGCCACGGCTGGACGATGCTGACCGCGGTCAGCATGATGCTCTTCGTGCTTTTGCACAACCCCTGCGCCACCACCCTGCTCACGATTTACAAAGAAACCGGCAGTAAAAAGTGGATGGCGCTCGCCGCGGCAATTCCGCTTAGCATTGGGTTTGTGGTAACCACAACCGTGGCCACGATCGTGAGAATGCTGCACTAACCACCCGCGCAAGCCGCTGAAACGGGATTGCACACAAAACACAGTAACAGCCCCTTGGAAACTCCAAGGGGCTGTTGTTGCAACTCACGAACAGGAGCGTTACGGCTCAGGCTCAACCTTCACCAGCACCGCTTGCACCACCAGGCGCCAGCGGTAGGCGTCGGTTTTCTCATCAAAGCCTTCGCAGGTTATCAAGGTTACCCAATCGCGCTCCTTATGCCCAAGCACCGAGATGTCGTTGGGCTTCACCCGCTTCACGGCACGCACTTCATAGATGTAGCGCTCGCCGTTGGCGTGGATGATCACCTTGTCACCCCATTTCAGAGTGTACAGGTTCACGAACGGACCAGGCTCGCCATTGGGCAGGTACACATGCGCCGTTAGCGCCGTGTTGCCCGCCCAGGTCGGGAAGGCCGTGCCTTCAAGCCAGCCTGCGTTGTTCCACAGCCAGGTCAAGTCCCAGCCGTCCGCGTTGCGAGGCACACCTACAATCGGCAGTTTCAATCCCAGTTTCGGAATTTCAAGCACCAAACCGCTCAGCCTGTCGTAGGCCACCTTTTGAACCGGAATGGAGGTTATGCGCCCGGGGGCAAAGCCGGTCTTGGGCAAGCCCATCCGCACATCCACCGATGCTATGACACCGTAGTTATTCACGGGGTCATTGGGGTCGTAGTAGCGTTCGGTAGAGAACTTGTTGTATTGCGATTGCGGGTCGCTCACATCGCCGGGCAAACTGCTCCATTCTCCAATCGCAGTATTGGTGACAACCTCGTCCGGTGATGAGGTCAATGTAGCCTTGAAACTAATTTGTGCCTCTTGGCCCAGCGGAATCACATCCCACAGCACGGTGATGGTGCGCGTGGCCGGGTCGTAGTTCATGCTGGTAGGCACCACACCGCCAACGCTCTGCAACGAACCATCCACGTAACTCATCTCATCCGGCAAGGCATCCACCAATTGCACGTCGTAAGCGTTTGTGCGGCTTTCGGGGGTGTGTTTCAGCGTGAGGGTGAATGTTATAGGCTCATCAGGCAGAGCAACCTTCGGGTCGGCATCCTTGGTCAGGCTGAGCCTGGGCTCCACCACGGTGACCGGCGGGGCAGAAGCATCGGCGCTGCCGGAATCCCACGACCAAGTAGCCTGATTGTCCAAATCGGTGCCAGTAACGTTCCCGGCCACATCAAGCACAACCACTTGATAGCGCACGGTAATAGTTGCATCGGTAGTGCCGCTGTTGGTTACCGTGCCGAAGTTCCACACGATCTGACGGCCTTGATCCACCGGGTCGGTGCTTCCGGCTGGGTATTCGCTCACCGTGGGCGAATTGCAAATTTCATCCCACGAACCAGCATCGGCCGTCACACTGCCGGTAGTGGTTATGCTTTCACACTGCTGGAAGGCCAAGCCGCGGGTGAGGATGTCGGTCATCTTGAGGTTGGTGATGGTGCCCGGGCTCATCGTAAAGGTGGATTCGTAGGTGATTATTTCACCTATTGCCACGTCGTTTCCATCGGTGAAGGACTGGTTAGTGCCTTCTATGGACTTATCCGCAGAGCCTAAAACCTTCCTCAGGCCGATATCCAATGCTAAGTTGGTGCGACCATCCGGATAGTTATGCGTCAACGCCGGGTCAGACTGAGTGGAATCATCCTCAGCGCCGCTTTCGCCCGTGAGCCAAGAATTGGCGGCAAGGTCTTGCAAACCGGGCACGGTAACGGGAGGTAGGATAACCGCCGTACCAAGCCCATCGGGCTGGGTAGCATCGCTATCCAACAAGTCCGAACCTTGGTTGGCAGACACAGCCTGATTGAGGCCCTCGGGCAAGTTCGGCACTTTGATCTGAACGGTGCTGTCGGGAGTTAGGCCGCAGAAGGTGTAGCGCCCTTGAGAATCGGTAGTGGTTGTAGCAACGATGTCATCATCGGTACCAAAAGCACCATCGGCGCCGGGCCAGGTCATTTCAACCGTGAGGCCTGCAACCGGCTTGTCGCTGTCATCCTGCTGATTGGCGGTTTGGCCTTCGGTGTCGTCCCAGATGTAGTTGCCCACGCAGGCCAGCGGGGTCCAGTAGTCCTCAACCTCACCGTCCGGAGCCGAGCCATCCCAATCCTGAGCGGTCAAGGCAGCCGTAGTGAGGCGGAAGCGCATGTGCACCTTGCCGCCGTCAAACGCCGCGCCCGCGGGGACAGTGAAGCAGTATTGCTTTGCACTCACGCCACCGTCAGGCACAACGGCCGCACCGCCGCTGAAGTCACCTGTATTCACCATCTCGTCTGCGCTTAGGTGCTCATCGCCGTTCCAGTCAAACCATGCGTAAAGGTGAGCGTCGTTGCCGGTAGTGTTGTGGGCATCCACTTGCACGCAGGCCTGTTGCCCCGGGATGAGCGGGGTCACGAGGGTGACGCCGTCCTCATCATCTCCCGGAGAAGCACAGGTGCCAATTTGCACGTCGGTGGTGTCGGTTGCATCGGCTTGGTCGTCACCACCGCCAAGCACGCCCGCTTGAGCGTTGGGGAACGGCCCATCATCGCTGTCCACGCACGCACCGAGATACAGATTTCTGTTGAGTTGGTGGTTTGCAGGTTGAAGCGGCGGATGTCCAGCCGAGAGATTGTTGACATCAAACGAATCCGGCAGGTCACCGTAGTCGTAGGAAAGCTGAGTGCCTACGATGTAATCTTCAACCTCGCCGCTGCCGACCAGGCCGTTAGGAGAGGGTATGCTTTCGTTAGCAATTCTGAAGCGCACGCCCACTGCCCGCGCCACATTTAGCGGCACGGTCACATTCACGGTGTAAGTGCCGTCAGTCGGCCGCGACACATTGTCCAGAACATGCTCGCCTGCATCCGCAAAGTCGCCGTCGCCATTCCAGTCTATCCACGCGCTCACAACCGTGTTTGCCGAGGCGCTGCCGACCGTGTAGTGTATCTCGTAACTCTTGCCTGCCACAAATTCGGCGGGCAGCACCACGCCGTCTTCGTCATCTACGCCGTTGTTGTCATCGCCTAAGGCATTCGCCTCCGGCTGACCGTCCGTCTCCGGATCCGGTCCCACAGTGCCCAAAATCGGATTGGATGTCACCGCTATTTCATGCTCGGCGCCGCCATCGGCTATGGTTGTCTTATACGGGCTCGGCAGGTCGCCAAAGTCATAACCAGCCAAGCCGAAGTCTATCGCCAAGTTGGTCTGCGCATCCGGGTAGCCATGCGGGTCGGTGTCGTTTGGAGCATCGTCCTCATCGGTGGCCGGCGGCACGGTGAACACAGGCCCCTTGCCGGTAGCGTCGCCATCGCTGTCTAAGCCTTCATCGGTTCCCAACCCTTCAGGCACCAACACCGTGCCGCTCGGCGGGGTGATGTCTATTCGGTAACTATCTGCCTGTCCGTCTCCTGTAGCATCGCTCAACAGGCCGCAGAAGGCGTAAAAGCCGTTGGCGTCGGTTGTGGTTGTGTAGGTGCGGTCTTCGGGGTCGTCAAAGTTGCCGTTGTCGTTTCCATCCCAGTGCAGGGTAAGCGTTACGCCGGAAATGCCGGGCTCTGTGCCGTCCTGAATGC
Organism: Anaerolineales bacterium; assembly: GCA_027044735.1. Lineage (GTDB taxonomy): Bacteria > Chloroflexota > Anaerolineae > Anaerolineales > DRMV01 > JALUBW01. Next base: position 1,534 of record JALUBW010000176.1, on the reverse strand, counting down.
CTTCCATGGCACTGCCGCCGTCGTTCCAAACAAAGTTGCCCGCGCAGTACAAGGGAGCGTAGTAGTCTTCAACCTCGCCGTCCGGCGCGGCCTCTTTCCAATCATCAGCGGTCAAAACGGCAGTAGTCAAGCGGAAGCGGGAATACGCTTTGCCGCCTTCAAAGGTGGCCGTATCCGGCACGGTGAAGCAGTACTTTTCGTTGTTGACGTCGCCGTTCAATGCCACCGAACCGTTGGCAAAATCACCAGTGTTTAGCGCTTCGTCGGCGCTGAATTGCCCATCTCCATTCCAGTCAAACCAGCCGTATAGGTGCGCCACGTTACCGGTCGCGTTGTGTGCCGTGACCTGCACGCACGCTTCCGCACCGGGGATCAACGGCGTGATCAAGCGAACACCGTCCTCATCATCGCCCGCAGTGGCGCATGTGCCAGCGGTGTAATAACCGGTATTGGCATCATCGCCGTTGGCATTGGTGTCGGGCTGCCCGTCATTTTCGCCGTCAACACAAGCACCCAAGTACAAGGTTGGGGAAATCAGATGCTTGGCTCCGTTGTTGGCGTCGGTGGTGGCATAGCCGTCGGGCAAATCGCCGTAGTCGTAAGTCTTCGCAGCATTGACAAGGTAATCTTCAACCTCACCGCTGCTGACCAAACCGTTGGGAGAAGGTATGTTCTCGTTAGCGATTCTGAAACGTACACCTACTGATTGCGCCACGTTCAGCGGCACAGTCACGTTCACGGTGTAAGTGCCGTCCGCAGTTTGCGACTGGTTATCCAAAATCTGTTCACCTGCATCGGCAAAGTCGCCGTCGCCATTCCAGTCTATCCACGCGCTCACAACTGTGTTTGCCGAGGCGTTACCGACTACATACTCTATTCCGTAATTCCTACCTGCCACAAACTCGGTGGGCAAAGTCACTCCGTCTTCATCGTCCACACCGTTGTTATCATCGCCCGCGGCGGCAGCGTCAGGCTGACCATCCAGTTCTGGATCCGGCGCCACGGTGCCCAAAATCGGATTGGATACCGCTGCTATTTCGTGCTCAGCGCCTCCATCGGCTATGGTTGTCTTATACGGGCTCGGCAGGTCGCCAAAGTCGTAGCCCACCAGGCCAAAGTCTATAGTCAAGTTGGTCTGCGAATCCGGATAGCCATGCGGGTCGGTGTCGTTTGGAGCATCGTCCTCATCGGTGGCCGGCGGCACGGTGAACACAGGCCCCTTGCCGGTAGCGTCGCCATCGCTGTCTAAGGCGGGGTCATTGCCTTGCCCAGCAGGCACCAACACCATGCCACTCGGCGGGGTGACGTCTATCCGGTAACTATCTGCCTGTCCGTCTCCTGTAGCATCGCTCAACAGGCCGCAGAAGGCGTAAAAGCCGTTGGCGTCGGTTGTGGTTGTGTAGGTGCGGTCTTCGGGGTCGTCAAAGTTGCCGTTGTCGTTTCCATCCCAGTGCAGGGTAAGCGTTACACCGGAAATGCCGGGCTCTGTGCCGTCCTGCACGCCTTCCGTAGCGCTGCCAGCATCGTTCCAAAT
>JALUBW010000175.1 GCA_027044735.1 Anaerolineales bacterium | reverse complement strand
CCGTACACATAGTTACCACCAATTACGCCGATAAACACGTCAGCACTCCAATGGAAAAGCGCATTTTTAAGCGTTGCATGCAACCAAGCCGCATCCCTGCCCAAAACATTCTGCCCTGTCACTTGCCAACCTTGCTCCTGCAATTGCGCCGCAAAATCGGCAATTTCGTCCTTCAAAGGCTTGCGAGCCCACCAAGCGCTGGTCACAATATAACCGCTGGCAAAGCCCAGTTGAGAAGGAATGAGGCTGCCAGAGGAAAGCCAATCGCCCTGAGGGACATGTAGCAAAACGTGCGGCCCGCTGAAAGGCGGCGCAACGTCGGGCGCAGTGCCGTGGCCGTAGCGGCAAATATCGGCATGCGAACTGAATTCCCAAGTTACCAGTGTGCTGTTTCCCTGAAACTCGGCATAATTCACCGTGAGGTAAACATCATCGTCATAACAAAACACATCCCCTATTTGCTCAGGAGGCGGTGGAGGGGGCACAAAGCCGAGAGAAGTATCGCCGCCTTCGGGCGTTTTGAGCAGTGTCCAGCCGATGGGGTGCAACTGGTTGCGTAGGTCGGCTTTGGCCTGCTCCGGACTTTCGGGCAACACAAAAGTGAGCATCCAGTGATCATCGCCGTTGGGGTAAACGGCGTGCGTGGCGAGTTTCCAACGGGCTTGTTTCGGTTTCGGCAAAGTTTTCAACGGCCAAGGAGAAGGCGGAGAGGCCACCCAATTCTGCGACGGTATTGGATAGGCAAACCACTGCACAACCGCCAAAGCACGGCGCAGTGCAGCAGCGTCATCTAACCGGCCGTGGAGCACCGGCAAAACCTCTTCAAAATCTACCGGCTCCTTATGAATTTTGCCGGCCCAAACCCAAACATGGAAATCGGGCGTTTTGCCGAGCACCAGCACGGTCACCTGCGGCCATTTTTTATCTTCTTTGTGAGCGCGCAAAATGCCCGCTTGTTCATCGCCAAGGCCACCTGTAGCAATGCTTTGCAATTTCCACCCCTGAGCAGTCAACTGCTGAGCGAACGACTGCATTAGCGGCGAAATGCCGTCCGCACTGTGTATAGGACCATCAATAGACCATTCGCCGCCCCCGCCACCACCCCCGCTATAAATCTCCGCCTTTCCATCGGGAATTTTGAGCGTGGGAAATCCATCAGGTACAGGGCCGTACAGCGGCACTTCAGGAGCGGCACAGTCCGATTCCTCGGGTTCGGTGCTTTGGTAAGAAACAATGCCAACAGCGTGCGAATCGTCCACCGCGGTAGCGTTCACGTCAATCGTCCAAGTCAGGTCGGCGCTGCACCAGCTGCCGCCGGAAGGCCCCCACTCGGCAGGGCCGTGCTGCGGGGCGCGCCGCCAACCAGCCTTTTGCAACACGGACAAAAAGTCCCCTTGCCATGCCTTGGCTGCGGCAGGGATTTCAAAACCCAGCCGCCATGAGCCTTGCTCCGCGCCGTAAGGGCTGTAGGAGGCAAAAAGCAACCAGCCTTGCCGAGGCAGCGGCAAGTTGGTCGGGAAACGCTCCGGCCAAGCAGCGACCCACACATCCGAGTCGTATTTCAGGCTAATGCGCAGAGCGTCCTGCAAGGCTTGTAGGTCATTTGGGTTTCCTTTCAATTCGGGGAGGGACTTTCCCCACAAAAAAGAGGCATCTCGCGGCAACAAGGGCAGTGGCGGCGTAGAAGTTGGAGAAGGCGTCGTCGGCGAGGGAGACGGCGACGGCGGCAGCGGGGTTGGGGAAGGGAACGGCGTGGCGGTGTCTGCAACAATGGCAGTAGATGTGAGCGGCGGGGCAGTAAGCGTCGCCCGCGGTGAAGCCCCACACGCCGCCAATAGCAGAGCGGCTAAGATTACCGCAAGGGAAATACGCTCTTTATGCGACATAGCGACCTCCTTGGAATATGCACCAAGCCAAAGCGCAAGTAATTACCTACGCGATTGCTTGCACCCGGCCACTGAAGTCACGGGCTACCATTCGCGAAGTCCACCTGCGTGGACTTTTGCTCGCGCTTCGCCGAAGGGTTTTACCTCGCTTACGAGGCGGGTAGGCAGTTACAAGCACAAACTCTAACCGCATCTTAGCATAAAATTAGCCAAATCCCGTCCGGGCATCCCCATTTTGTAGGGCAATCGTAGGAAAAGCGTATGAAACTGCGAGATTGGGAGCACTAAAAAGCCCACAACGCCCATGTTATACTTGGCGGAACAAAATCAGGACAAAACAAATGCCTTTCAACACACCCCGCCCCACCCGTGAACAAATTCTGGATTACCTAAGCCGCCACCCACACAGCACCGCGGCGCAAATTGCCGTTGCGCTGGGGTTGACTGCCTCGGACGTACGGTACCACTTAGGGCTTTTGGTGAAAGAAGGCGCGGTGATCGCCGTTGCAAAAGAAAGCCGCCGCGGCAAAGGCAGGCCGGCGACTCAATTTCGCCTCACCCCCAAATCCCAGCAAGTGTATCTTGAGCCGCTGGCGCGCGCCCTGCTCCACTCGCTACGGAAACTCTTGCCCGAGAGTGAAATGGAAAGGACGCTTGCAGAGGCGCTTGGCAACGTGGGATTGGACAGCAACCACCCGCTGCGCGTCCGCCTCCAATCCGCAATAACTCGGCTTGAAAGCCTGCACTTCGCCCCCCGCTGGGAAGCGCACCGCTTCGGACCGCGGGTGATTTTCCAGCGCTGCCCTTACGCCGAATTAGTGCAAGATTACCCCGAACTATGCCGCGCCGACCGGCTAATGCTGGAGCAAATGCTCGGCGCGCGCGTTGAGGCAGTCGCAGTTGGCGCGCCGCCGTGTGTTTTCGCCGTAAAAGAGAGCGGATAACTCTACGCCTGTAAATGCTCACACAGGGAACACGGAGAACACAGAGGA
>JALUBW010000174.1 GCA_027044735.1 Anaerolineales bacterium | reverse complement strand
CTTTTCCAGCAAGAAGTAGTGGTTGAGCATCACCGGGTCAAGCACTATGCCCTTGATTTCTTTCTTGGCAACCACAAAGAGTTTGCCTTGGGAGAGCGGAATGGTGGGTACGTCTTTAGCCCAGAGTTTTTGGATGTCTTCAAAGACCTTTTCGCGTTCGGCGCCGCGCAGGTCGGTGGCCGCCTGCTCTTTGGCAAAGAGGTCGTCCATTTCCTTAGAGGAGTAGTTGGAGCCGATATCGTCAGAAGCGTCGGACGCTGCGAAGGGGTAGGTGTAGTCATCGGGGTCCATGTAGTCCGGATACCAGCCGAGCAAGAACATGCCCATGGAGCCGAACTGCGAGGTGTAGGTCGCCCACTCGGCGGACTGGAGGTTGACTTTGATCATGCCGGTTTCCTCCAGCGCTTCTTTGACCACCGAAGCCATATCGGATTCGGTATCGCCGTAGTGAGTGGGGGTCCACCAGAGGTCAATCTTCAAGGGGTTGTCGGCGCTGTAGCCGGCCTCTTTCAGCAGTTCTTTGGCCTTGTCAAGGTCGCGCTTGGGGAAGGCGTCAATATGACTCCACATGCCAATCGGCACCATGGAGTAGAGCGGTTCGTGCGTACCCTGATAGACCTTATCCACAATGGCTTGGCGGTTGACGGCGTAGGAGATGGCCTGACGCACTTTCGGGTCGTCAAAGGGCTTCATTTTTACGTTGAAGACAATGTAGCGGATGTAAGCACCCGGCCCTTCAACCACCTGCAAATTGGGGTTGCTCTTGAGGTCGGCGTAATCGGTCGGGTTCAGGCTCTTGGTGGCAACGTCAATTTCGCCGTTTTCCAGCGCGAGGCGCATGGTTGTGGCGTCGGCGAAGTATTTGATGATGATGTTGCCGGTCTTGGGCGGTTCGCCGTACCAGTTGGGGTTGGCGACCAGGTCCATTTCCACATCGCGAGTCCACTTTGCGATTTTGTACGGGCCGATGCCGCTGCAGGTGCTGTCGGAAGCGATTTTGTCGGCGGGGTAGCAGTTGGGGCTAACCGGCGCGTAGGGGAAGGTAGCCACCAACAGCGGGAAGTAGTTGACGGCCTTCTTGAGGACGAATTTCACGGTGTAATCGTCCACCACCTCCACATGGTCAACGAAGGAGGTGACCAGCCAGTTGGGGTCGCCCTTGATTTTGACCACGCGGTCAATAGACCACTTGACGGCTTGGGCGTTGAAAGGAGTTCCATCGTTGAATTTCAAGCCCTTGCGGAGGTGGAAGGTGTAGGTTTTGCCGTCTTTGCTTACGTCGTAAGAAGTCGCCAGCCCGGGTTCCAGATCGGTTGTGCCCGGCTTGTAGTGGAGCAGGGTATCCATGGTGTTGTGGAAAATTTCCCACGTGTGGAAGTCGTAGGCGTTTGCCGGGTCAAGGTCGGTCACTTTGTCGGTAGTGCCGATGATGATGGTGCCGCTGGGTTTGGGCTTGGGCGCCTCGGTGGGTTTAGGCGCTTCGGTAGGCTTAGGGGCCTGAGTTGCGGCAGGCTTTTCCGTTGCCGCGGGCGCCTGCGTAGCGGCAGGCTTGGGTGCGGCGGTGGGCGTCGCCTTGCCGCACGCGGCCAGTGCCAATGCTACCAGCACCAGCAAGGCCACAACAGCAAAAAGTTTGTTGTGTTTCATACTGCCTCCTCCTTTTCAGAACTAAGGGCGAATAAGATGGAACGCGCCGCTCAAGAGCCTTTGGCCCTTTTAGCGGCATTGGAATTTTACTGTTGTTTCGGCTGGGTGTCAATCGGGGTGCGTTGCGCGCGGCTTGCAAAGCGGCTAACAGCGTGCTATAATGCTAACAAGCCAATAGGAGTCACGGCGTTTTGCATTGGGGATCATAAACCAAATTTAGCCCTTTTTAGGAATGAAAAAATAAATGGAACTACTTGAACTGCAAAAACATTCTTTGGCCGATTTGCGCCAAAAGGCGCGTGAGATGGGAATTCCGCGCGTCTGGAAAATGAAAAAAGAGGAACTGTTGGTCGCCATCAGGCGCGCCGAAGCCGAAGCGCAGGGGCTTGAGGTGCGCGGCGGTATATTGGAAATTATGAACGAGGGCGTGGGGTTTTTGCGCGTTCAGCACTACCGCCCCGGCCCTGATGATGTTTACGTTTCGCCTACGCAGATTAGGCGCTACAACCTCCGCAACGGCGATTTGATTATCGGCTATGTGCGGCCGCCGCGCGATTCAAGCCGCTATTACGGCTTGAGCCGAATTGAGAGCATAAACGGCCTCCCGCCTGAAGAGGCCGTTAACCGCCCGCGCTTTGAAGAACTTGTGCCGATTTACCCCGATGAGCGCTTTGATTTGGAAACTGACCGCTACACTTTGGCGACGCGGTTGATAAACTTGGTCGCCCCGATAGGCAGAGGCCAGCGCGGTCTCATTGTCTCTCCGCCTAAGGCAGGCAAGACCACCATCTTGAAGCAAATTGCCAACGCGATTTCCACCAAATATCCCGACGTGCACTTGATTGTGGCGCTCATCGGCGAGCGCCCCGAAGAAGTTACCGACATGGACCGGTCGGTGGACGCGGAGGTCATTTCGGCTACTTTTGATGAGCCGGTGACCGCCCATGTGCGCGTTGCCGAAATTGCCTTAGAGCGCGCCAAGCGGCTGGTGGAAATTGGGCAGGATGTGGTAATTTTGTTAGATTCCATCACGCGGCTGGCGAGGGCTTACAATCTGGTTGTGACGCCGTCCGGCCGCACGCTTTCGGGCGGTATTGACCCGTCGGCGTTGTACCCGCCAAAGCAGTTTTTCGGCGCGGCGCGCAACATTGAAAACGGCGGCTCGCTCACAATCATTGCCACCTGTTTGGTGGATACCGGTTCCCGCATGGATGATGTGGTTTATGAAGAATTCAAGGGAACCGGCAA
>JALUBW010000173.1 GCA_027044735.1 Anaerolineales bacterium | reverse complement strand
GGCGGCTCGCCATGACATGAAAACGAACGTTTCTACGAGCAACTGCGTAAATCCTGTAACTGAAATTTTATTTGAAAATGCAATAGCCCCCTACCCTATTTAGGCGGAAAAATGGCTACGACCCCAAAACGCGCTTTGAAACGAGTGTGGAGCACCACCACCCGCACAGCCATAAAAGCCCTGCTTCGCGATTGCCACCGCAAACTGCCCCGAGATGTCGTGGGGGTGTTTTACCATGCCATCGGCGATCACCCAATGCCGCACGTGCAGCACCTCTATTTCCCCATCCCCACGGCGGTTTTTCGGGAAGACCTTGACTTTTTGCAAACCGATTTCCGCGTGGTGGCTTACGAAGATGTGCACAATGCACGTTTGGGCAAAGGGATTCTCCCTCCCCACGCAGCGCATCTTTCGTTTGATGACGGCTATCGCGAATGCTTCACGGTGGTGCGTCCAATTCTAAAGGCGCGGGGCATTCCGGCTACATTCTTTGTAACGGCGGAGTTTGTGGGTAATAGTCGGCTTTTTGCGCGCAACCTGATTTCGCTCGCCGTTGACCGCCTGCATTCAATGCCTGCAGAGGAGCGTTTGGCACTGCTTGCCCGTGCTTCCTTGCCTCAAGATCCGGCGGAATGGAAGGAAGCGTTGGCGCGCCTTCCAGAGGAAAGCCTAAAAGCATTTTTGCACAAAACGGGCATTGATCCCGAAGCATGGCTCGCCGAGAACAAGCCTTTTCTCAACGAGGAAGAAATCCGTTCCCTGCACATTTCGGGTTTCACCATCGGTGCGCACGGCCTCACCCATCGCAAACTCAGTGGTCTGCCGCCCGAAGAGGCCGAGCGGGAAATTATAGAATCGTGCGCCTACGTGCGCGATATCACCGGCCAAAAGGCTGTTCCTTTCGCCTTTCCCCATTCTGGGCACGGCATAGACCGCAAATGGCTCTACGATGTGCGCCAGCGCAACCCGTTTGTGGGGCTGTTTTTTGATACGAAAGGGATGGTGAACGATGCCTCTTGGGTGGTTCAGCGCATTTGGGCCGAACGCCCCCAGTGGCGCAATGCCAAAAGTTTTGCGCCGCTGGCCGATATTGTGGGCGCGGCCTGCCGCGATGCCGTGTTAGAAAGGCTGCACGCGAAGTAACGCACTTGCCCCGAACCCCACACTAACGGCTTTGCCGCCGGAGGCAAAATGCCCTCGCTCCGCTACACTTTGCGCCGCGCCGATTTAGGCTTGCTCAAAATTATCGCCTCTGCATGGGGGATTGGAGGCGAATTTGCGGATGCGCGCTCCGCCGCGGATGAACTGGCAAGCGCAATGCCTCAGAGCGCTCGGCTGGAAGGGGTGCTTTCATCTTTGACTCCCGATGCCCGCGCTGCTCTTGCCGCGCTGCGGCAAAGTGGCGGCAAAATCCCGTGGCGGGAATTTGTGCGCCGTTTTGGCGAATTCCGCGAAATGGGCGCCGGACGGCGCGAGCGCGAAAAGCCTCACCTGAACCCCATTTCGCCCGTTGAAACGCTGTGGTACGCCGGTTTGATAGGCCGCGCCTTCCTGCCTACCGCCCGCGGGCCGGTTGAATTTGCTTACATCCCCGATGAACTGCTGGCGCTGATGCCGCCCATCGCCCGCACGGACAAAAGCAAGGTGCTGGGAAGGCCAGCGCTGCCGCGCGAGCGCTCCTTCCCCCAACCGGCAGATGCGCGGATTTTAGACCACATCACCACCTTTTTGGCCGCCCTGCGCGGAGGACTGCCCACCGATGAAACTCCCGACCGCTCCCGCTGGCGTTGCACGCACGAGCAAATGCACGCCCTTGCCCATTCCGCAGGCTTGCTCAGCGCCGAGGGCAAGGTGGATGCCGAAGCGGCGCGCCGCTTTTTGGAGGCCGCGCCCGGGCAAGCCCTGCTCATACTCTGGAACGGCTGGCTGCGCGGGCAGTTCAACGATTTGCGGCTGATGCCCGGCGTCACGCCTGAAGGCTCGTGGCAAAACGACCCGCGGCAGGCGCGCTCTGCCGTCCTCGGCTGGATTGCCGCGCTGCCGCCGCAGGAATGGTGGAGCATTTCGGCGTTCATCGCTGCGGTGCGCGACCGCTACCCTGATTTCCAGCGGCCGTTGCCGGGCGATTACGACTCGTGGTATTTCCGCGATGCCGAGGGCAATTTGCTCCACGGCTGGGACGTATGGGAGCAGGTGGACGGCGCACTCTTGCGATTTTTGCTAACCGGCCCAATGCACTGGCTCGGCGCTCTGGATTTGGCTGCCCCCGAAAAAGGCGCTCCGCCGACGGCGTTTCGCGTTTCGGAATGGGGCATTTCGCTGCTAAAAGGCGAAGCGCCGCACCTTCCGCCCGAAAACGCGCCGCTAACTATCCGCTCGGACGGGCGCATCATAGCCCCGCCGCGCACGCCGCGCTCGGCGCGCTACCAAATAGCCCGCTTTGCCGATTGGGAGGGATTTGGCCGCGGCGGCTACCGTTTCCGCCTGAGCGCCGCGGCAATGCGCCGCGCGCAAGCCCAAGGGCTGAAGCCTGCGCACGTCCTCGCTCTCTTGCGACAACACGCGCGCATAGTCCCGCCTTCCATCACCCGCGCCATCACAAATTGGGAGACCGAGGGCGCGCAGGCAACTTTGGCAGAAACGGTGGTGCTGCGCGTCCGTGACCCGAAAGTGTTGCAGGCGCTGCGTTCTGGCAAAGCGCGGCGCTTTTTAGGCGAAGTGCTCAGCCCAGTGGCGGTGGAAGTGCACCCGGGTGCGGAGGAAAAAGTCCTCGCCGCATTGACCGAACTCGGCTACTTTGGGGAATTTGTGAAAAAGACGCCGAGGAGTTAACGCAAAGGCGCAGAGGAGGGAGCGCCAAGGGCGCCAAGGGCACAAAGGGCGCCAAGATTAACGCAGAGGCGCAGAGAAA
>JALUBW010000172.1 GCA_027044735.1 Anaerolineales bacterium | reverse complement strand
CGGGGGATGAGCGGCGCGGGCTCGTGTTTGCGGTCGTATTCCCGAATTACCGGAACGGCTTCGGTGCCAAACCTACGCACCATGTCCACGACCATCTGGTGCTCTTTAGAAAGTGCAAAATCCATCTTGGCCTCCATGAAAAAGCGTAAACGGGCATGCCGCAATTGCAAAGGAAAGCCGCCGCTACGCCCAAAAATTGTCGCTCGGTAAAAAATTATACCATCCGCCGTTTCGCCGCGTAACGAACAATTGTCACTTGAAAATGTGCTCAAAGCCCTCACTTGTTCTCGTTCGTTTCTGCAACAGTTGCTCAGCGATGAATAATGTGCTATCCTATGTTCAGAAAAACGGCAAAATAACAAGTTCACCCAAAATCAAGGAGAGGTAATCATGCAACATCCAGATTTCAACGCCAGAATCCAACAGGCGGAAAACGCGCTGGAAAAACTTGCCGAGAAAATCCCGGGCTTTCGCGGCTACAGGGAAAAGGAACACCGCCGCGACGCCGACAAACTCCTGCGGCTCACCATCGCATCCAGAGTTGACGAACAATGGCGTCGGCTAACCGAAATACAGCGCCGCCTCGTGGCCGCGGGCGAATTCGGCTACTTGGACGATTTGGAAGGGGTTGCCATACGCTTGCGCACTTTCTCCGACCAACTCCGCACGGCCTCCTACGGCTACGCAGGGCTCTTTGACGCAATCAAAGTTGAGGACGAAGAACTTGCCCGCTTGTACGCCTACGATTCATCCCTGCTTGACCTCACGGACGAAATAAAAGCAGGCGTTGACCGCTTAGAAGCCGCCGTGGGCACAGACGATTTTCCCAAAGCCATGAACGACCTGCTGGCAACCGCCCGCAAAGCAATAGAAGCCTTCAACAAGCGCGAAGAAGTTATACTTTCCACCGACTGACCCTAATCTCCCTCAAAAGGCAGCCGCTGCCTTGACACCTTTAGCAAGGAGAGAAAGATGGCGAGAGTTTTTGATGTAATTGAATGGCCTGATGAAATGCCCAACGAAATAGTGCACCGCTTTCCGGAAGTGGGGCCGGGGGACTTTCGGATCGGGTCTCAGGTAATTGTGCGCGAATCCCAAGCGGCCGTGTTTTTCCGCGATGGCAAAGCCCTTGATGTGTTTGGCCCGGGGCGGCATACCATCACTACGGCCAACATCCCGCTGCTCATCAACGTGCTCGGAAAAGCATTCAACGACCGCTCGCCGTTCACGGCGGAGGTCTATTTTGTCTCCATGCGCGAATTCCGCGACCGCAAGTGGGGCACCCCGCAGCCGATCCCCGTGCAAACCCCCGGCGTGGGCTTAGGCTGGCTGCTGCTCAAAGGGTTTGGCACTTACTCGTATCAGGTGAAAGACCCGCAACAGTTTGTGACCCAAATTGTGGGCACGCGCGGCATTTACCTCATGTCAGATATTGAAAACGACCTCCGCAGCCGCTTGCTCCGCAGCCTCACAGATATGTTCGGCGAGATGAAGGGCAAATACAACACTGTGCAAGATATTCTCGGCTGGCTTGACGAGATAAGCGCGGGGGTAAGGGCGAAAGCCGCGGCCGAATTTGAGGCCATTGGCCTTGAACTCAAGTCGTTTGTGATTGCAAACCTGACGCCGTCCGAGAACACTGCTGAGGAACTGCGGGCGCGCGGTCTGCTTGACCCGCAAATTTACGCCCAACTCCAAGCAGCAGATGCCATGCGCGAAGCGGCTCAAAACCCGAGCGGGGGCGCCGGCCTGACGGCCGGTATCGGCGCCGGAATGGGCATTGGCAACATGATTTCGCAAACCATGAGCGGTATGACTCAGCAGGCACAGCCAAAGACGCCGCAAAGCACATCTGGCGAAATTCCGCCGGTGCTCACCCCTGCCGAGGCGGCGCAGATTCTGCGCGTTTCAGAAGAAGACGTGATAGCCGCCATTGAATCTGGCGATTTGCCGGCGCGCAAAATCGGTAGAGCCTACCGCATCAGCAGAGAAGCGTTGGAAAAATTCCTCGGCGGGTAAACCACAACCCGCCGCAAGCGCCGCCGATACCCCCGGCGGCGCTTTTTTATTTGTCGCTTTTCATGCCAAGCGAAAGCAAAGCCAAAATTTCGGGCGGTATTTCGGCCTGAGGGTGAGCGGCGCGGTAAGGTTGGGAAGCGCGCTCGCGCAGCGCCTGCCAGAGCAAACGGCGCTCCTGCCCATCCACTACGAGGTCGTGCAAGGTTTGGGCGCTCAGCAGGCGCTCGCCGGTTGTGTAAAGGAAAGTGAGGCGCTTCCAGCGTCTGGCGAGGATGGGATGGGGAAGGCGTTGAAGCACGCCGAGTTGGATTTTGTAGTAGGTTTCGTGGGCGCGGGGGTGGTCGGGCTCATCGCGAAAGAGGGCGGCGCGGGTAGTGAGTTCGTGCCCTTCCACCGGCGCGACCCATTCAATGCGCCACTTGCGCTCCCCGAACGAAGCCGGTTGGTAAAACGCAATCCAGTCCACCGCGACCACCTTGGGCGCAGTGGCAAGCGGGATGCGATACCAGCCCAACACGCGCGCAATTTCAAAATCGCTTGGCTTTGGCAAAATAGCAACAAGCACCAAATCTTCAGGGGCGGGCAACATCAGATTTTCCTTGCTTTTGGTATTCCTTGAGAGCCTATCCGAAAATCCTTTGCAAATGTGTCACTGCGAGGCGGTATAGCCGCCGAGGCAATTTCCTATGGCTGAAAAGGGGATTACTTCTCGGGGGCTCTCAATGACACCAACACGATATTTAGTGCACAATCAACCTTGATAGTTGGTGTAGAGCCTATCCGAAAATTCTTTGCGGATGTGTCACTGCGAGGCGGCGTAGCCGCCGAAGCAGTCTCCTGCGACTGAAAAGGGGATTGCTTCGCCCCTTCGGGGCTCGCAATGACACCACCACGGTATTTTTCGGATAGAGTCTTAG
>JALUBW010000171.1 GCA_027044735.1 Anaerolineales bacterium | reverse complement strand
GAAAACATCGTATTCAATGAAAGCAATAACACACAACAGAGCAAAGACGTTGGTCCTGGTACTGACGCTAGCGGTATCGCTGTTGGGCATGCGGATGCATGCCCAGCAGGATCCGATGTACACGCAATACATGTTCAACACATTGAGCGTAAATCCCGGGTATGCGGGCAGTTATGATGCCATCAGCGTATTGGGTTTGTACCGCACGCAGTGGGTAGGCTTGCCCGGCGCACCGGTAACACAGACCTTTACGGTTCATTCGCCCGTACCGAACAAGAACATGGGCTGGGGTTTGTCGTTGGTCAACGATGCCGTAGGCCCGGTGCATCAGACGCAATTTTTTGTGGACTATTCGTACGGCTTGCAAATCACGCCTTTGTCCAAGCTGCGTTTGGGCATCAAGGCGGGCCTGGGAGTTTACCAGGGGAACTTGGAAGATTTGCAACGCGAAGTGGTAGCCGACCCGTATGTATTCGACTTCAAGGGCAAGATGTTGCCCAACATCGGCGTGGGCTTGTACTACTATGGCGAACGCGGTTATTTGGGCCTTGCGGTTCCGAAACTCATCACCACGGCCTTGAAGGTAAACAACATCGAATTGGGCCAAGCCAAACGGCACTGGTTTTTTATCGGGGGTTACCTGTTTGATGTAAGCGACAATGTGATGTTCAAGCCGTCGTTTTTGGTCAAGGCGGTGGAAGGAGCCCCTTTGTCGATAGATTTGACCGGTATGTTTTATTTGTATAAGAAACTGGGATTGGGCTTGGCATACCGCCACGGGGCGATGCTGAGCGGTTTGATCAATTACTACATCACACCGGCTTTCCGGGTGGGTTATGCCTACGATTACACCACAACGCCCTTGCGTAATTATTCGAACGGCACGCACGAATTTATGCTGGGCTATGATTTTTATTTCAAAGATCGCGACAAGATACGTTCGCCGCGATTCTTCTAATGAAAAAAAGAAAAAAGCAAAACAAGATGAAATACACACAGCAAATAAAGCTCCGTCGCAGCATAACCGGCCTGATGGCCGCGGTGATGCTGTTGTTGGGCATGGCCACGGGTCTTCAAGCCCAGCAATGGCGTTTAAAGAAAGCCGACGATTATTTTAATCGGTTTGATTACGAGAAGGCCATAGCGAGCTACGAGATGCTCCGGGACAAGGACAAGGATGCGCACGTATATCGCAATTTGGCCGAGGCCTACTACGTGATGGGTGATGTGGCCAAAGCCACGGCGGCCTATGAGAAATTGATCGAAACCGGGCAGTACGATGCTTCGGATGTGTATCGCTACGCCTACCTGCTTCGTCGCAGCGGTGATTACGAACAAGCCAACCGTTGGATGGAGAAATATGCCAAGCAAAAGCCCGGCGATAGCCGTGCGGTGCGTTTTATGGCCAATCCGGATTACTACAAGGACTTGCAAGGAATGAATGCAGGCGTAAGCGTGCACAACGTAACGGTCAACGGCAAGTATGCGGACTTCGGGCCTGCGTTTTACAAAGACAGCAGCGTGGTGTTTGCCAGCGCCCGTGGCTTCGGTCGTATATGGGGCGGGAACAACCAACGCTACCTGAACCTGTTCGAAGCACGCATGACCGACGATATGGACTTGCAAAACATGACGCCCTTTGCCGAGGACTTGAACAAACGTTACCACGACGGCCCGGCCACGTTCAACAAGGCGGGCGATGTGATGATCGTAACGCGCAACATTTACGGCGAAAAGACCAAGGACAATAAATTATGGCTCTACGAGTCGCAACTTAAAAACGGAGTATGGAGCGAGGCCAAGCCCTTGCCCTTCAACAGCAAGGACTATTCTTGCGGGCACGGGGCATTGAGTGCCGACGGCAACACCTTGTATTTTGTATCGGACATGCCGGGCGGCAAAGGCCAAACGGACCTTTACAAGGTAACGCGAGGAGGCGACGGCAGTTGGGGCACGCCGGTAAGGTTGAGCGATGCGGTGAACACCGAAGGCAAGGAGATGTTTCCGGCGTTGAGCGACGACGGCAAGTATTTATTCTTTGCTTCGGACGGATTGCCCGGTTTGGGCGGTTTGGATGTGTTTGCGGTAAAACTGAACGGCCAAGGGGAGCCGGAAGGCGACCCGGTGAATTTGGGCGGTCAAATCAACGGCCCTGCGGATGATTTTGCGCTGATATACCGTTCGGCCAAGGACGACGGCTATTTTTCGTCGAACCGTGAGGGCGGCAAAGGCGATGATGACATATACGGATTTACGGGCTTGAAGGACTTTAAGCAGGCCTTGGCGGAATACCTGTTGGCCGGCAAGGTTTACGACACGCACACCAAGGAGCCGTTGGTATCGACGGTAACGGTGTTGCAGGACGGCAAGCCGTATAAAAATGTCCAAACGGGCCCTGACGGGCTGTATCAGGTGAAGGTGAAACCGGGTCATGAATACACCTTGCAGGTCAACAAGGAGGGATACGATGCGTTTGAAGCCACGGTATCGACCGAGGGTATCGAAGGCAATTTGACCAAGGACATTCCGCTTAATCGCAAGAAAAAACAGATGGAGGATATTTGTTCGTACAAGATACAACCTTTGTATTATGATTTGGACAAATACTTCATTCGCGAAGGCGACAAGCCGAAGTTGGAGGAAGTGATAGCGTTGATGAACAAATATCCGCAGATCAAGGTAGAGGTAGGCAGTCATACGGACAGCAGGGCGAGCAAGCGATACAATATTCGTTTGTCGCGCAACCGTACGATGTCGGCGATACGCTACCTGACCGAGCACGGCATATCGCGCGACAGGTTAATAGCGAAATGGTACGGCGAGAGCCGTCCGGTAAACGGCTGTGTTGACGGAGTACAATGTAGTGAGGAACAACATCAATTGAACCGACGTACGGAGTTCAAGATTATCAACTGCGAAGCGGCCAAAGCTGCGCAGGGAGAGGAATAATGT
>JALUBW010000170.1 GCA_027044735.1 Anaerolineales bacterium | reverse complement strand
ATGGGCTACACCGGCCAGCCCGCCGCGGTACGAAGTGGGCGCTCATGCCCACTTTTGGGTGCAAAACGCCGATACCAACAAAGTCTTTCGTGTGCAGGCCACTTTGGCCGCCGCTCGCCCGCATGTTTATTTGTGGGTTGAGGACGGTGTGCGTTACGACGAAGGCGACGCCGTGACGCTCGTGCGCACTTTTGAAACCAAAATTTACCCCACCAACCGCGCCTTCTTCGGCTCCGAATGGACGCCCGGCATTGACGACGACCCCCACATCTACATCGTCTACGCACGCGGCCTTGGCTCCACCATCGCAGGCTACTTTTCTTCAGACGATGAAGTGCCGCCCTTTGCCCACAAATTTTCTAATACCCATGAGATGTTTATGCTCAATGCCGATACCGTCAACCTAAACAGCAATTTCACCTATGGCGTGCTGGCGCACGAATTTCAGCACATGATTCACTGGTACCACGACCGCAATGAAACCTCATGGCTGAATGAGGGGGCTTCGGAACTCGCTTCTTTGCTCAACAACTACGACCCGGGCGGATTTGACGCAACCTATGCCGCTAATCCGGATGTGCAACTAAATGCGTGGGCAGATCCTGCTCTGCACCAAAGCACCGCTCCGCACTACGGCGCTTCCTTTCTCTTCCTCGTTTACTTTTTGGGGCGTTTTGGCGAGCAAGCCACCCGCACCCTTGTTGCCCGCCCCGAGAACGGCCTGCCGAGCGTTGACCTAACCTTGAGCGAAATCCACGCCCACGAAAGCGCTGACGACTTGTTTGTGGATTGGGCTTTAGCAAATTACCTCCAAGACCCAACCGTTGAGCACGGCCGCTACTCTTACCTGTTCACCTACCGGCCACCCAAATTCAAGCCCAGCGCCCACGTTTCCATTTGCCCCGCCTCTGGCGAGGATACAGTGCACCAATACGGCGTGGATTACCTCAAAATCACCTGCACCGGTGAGCACAAAATCACATTTCAGGGCAATGATTTAGTTCCTCTTTTCCCCACCAACCCACATTCGGGCGATTTTGTGTTTTGGAGCGGCCACGGCGACGATTCCGACATGACTTTGACCCGCAAATTTGACTTGAGCGGCGTTTCTTCGGCTTCACTTTCGTATTGGGTTTGGTACGACATTGAGAAAGATTATGATTTTCTCTACGTTGAGGCCTCACGCGACGGTGTATTTTGGGATATGCTCAAAACCCCCTCCGGCACCGATGCTAACCCCACGGGCAACAACTACGGCTGGGGCTACACCGGCACATCCGGCGGAGGCAAAAAGCCGCGCTGGATTCACGAAAATGTTGACCTCACCCCATACGCAGGCGGCAAGGTTTGGCTCCGCTTTGAATATGTAACCGACGCCGAAATCAACCACACGGGCGTGCTAATTGATGATATTTCCATCCCCCAAATCGGTTACTCGGCGGATCTGGAAAGCGGCAACGACGGCTGGAAGGAGCGGGGTTTTGTGCGGGTTGGGCGGTTTATTCCCCAAAAGTTTCGGGTAGAATTGGTTTTGCGCGGCAAAAACGGTCTCCAAGTTCGGCCGCTGAGGTTTGATGCTCGCAACCGCGCCGCCATTTCTTTTGATTTAGGGCCTTCGGAAAGCGCGGTGCTGGTGGTAAGCGGCGTCAGCCGCGGCACCCATGAACTCGCCCGATATTCGTGGGACGTTCGGTAAAGATGGGAAGGCGCGATGAAAAAGAAAGAAATTCCCCGCGTGGTTGTCCGCCGATTGCCCATTTACCTGCGGGCGCTTGAAACTTTGCTGGAAGGGGGTGTTGAGTGCATCTCTTCGCAGGAACTCAGCCGTCAGGTTGGCTTTTCGGCAGCGCAAATTCGCAAGGATTTTTCCACCATCGGCGAATATGGGCGCTTGGGCATGGGGTATCCCGTAAAGGAATTGGCCGAAGCGCTGCGGCGTCGGCTTCATGTTGACCGTGTTTGGGATGTGGCGCTGGTGGGTGTGGGCGATTTGGGGCACGCGCTGGCGCGCTACCAAGGCTTTGCCGAACGGGGGTTTCGCATTGCCTTGGCGTTTGATAAAGACCCCGCCAAGGTGGGCGCGAAAATTGGCAATTTGGTGGTAGAAGACTCTGCCCAACTCGTAGAGCGCATTCGCGAGCGGGGCGTCAAAATTGGCATGATAGCCACCCCCGCCGAAGCGGCACAAACGGTTGCCGAGCGGCTGGTGCAAGCAGGCGTGCGTGCCATCCTCAACTATGCCCCCATCCACCTGACCGTGCCCGAGGGGGTATTGGTTGAATACCTTGACCCCGTGATCCCCTTGCAAGAAATGACATTCTACTTGACGTGAACAGGCCGTTCACAGGTGGAACGAATCTCCAAGTTCGGGGTAAGAAACGGAGAAACCGCGTTTTTGCAATTCCTCAATGAGAGGCATAGCGCCGCGCGGCTCGCCGTGCACGATGAAAACGCGCTTCACGCGCCCCTTGAGCCGCATGGCATAGTTGAGCAAGCCGTTCCGCCCGGCGTGGGCTGAAAAGCCGTTGATTGTAACCACTTCGGCGCGCACTTCGTATTCCTCGCCGAAAATGCGCACCACCGGCTCATGGTCGGCCAAGCGGCGGCCTAAAGTATGGGGCGCTTGCCATGAAACGATGAGCACCGTGTTGCGCGGGTCGCCGATGTTGTTTTTCAGGTGGTGCAAAATGCGGCCAGTTTCTGCCATCCCCGAAGCGGAAAGGATGACCATTGGGTCACGGCGGTCGTTCAGGGCTTTGGATTCTTCCACCGAGCGGATGTAGGTGACGCGCCCAAAGCCAAGCACATCGTCGCCGCGCAGCAGCATTTTGCGCGCCTCTTCGTTGTAGCATTCCGGGTGGGCATGGTAAATCTCAGAGGCGTTGACCGCCAGCGGGCTGTCTACGATTATCGGTATTTCGGGGATATCGCCGCTTTCAATCATGCGGTGCAG
>JALUBW010000169.1 GCA_027044735.1 Anaerolineales bacterium | reverse complement strand
TTAGGCCATGCTATGTTCGTTTCCCTCGAAGACCTGATGACCCGCTACCACCGCATGAAGGGCGAACCGACCCTTTGGGTGCCCGGCACCGACCACGCCGGCATCGCCACTCAACTCATGGTGGAGCGCGATCTGGAATCCAAAGGCTTGAGCCGCGAACGCTTGGGCCGCGCAGGGTTCCTCGAACACGCCTGGGCCTGGAAGGAATGGTACCGCGACCGCATCGTCGGGCAAATTCGCCGCCTTGGGGCATCGTGCGATTGGTCGCGCGAGCGCTTCACGCTTGACCCGGGCCTCTCGCGCGCCGTCCGCGAAGCCTTTGTGCGCCTCTGGAAGAAAGGGCTGATTTACCGCGGCCCGCGCCTCATCAACTGGGACCCCAACCTCAAAACCGCCGTTTCTGACCTTGAGGTGGAATACCGCGAACAACAGGGCAAACTTTACTACTTCAAGTACATGCTCGCCGACGGCAGCGGCTACATCCCCGTAGCGACTACCCGCCCCGAAACCATCCTCGGCGACACCGCGGTAGCCGTCCACCCCGACGACGACCGCTACAAGCAGTTTGTGGGCAAAGAAGTGGTGGTGCCGATTTTGGGCAGGCGCATTCCCGTAATTGCCGATGAATACGTTGACCCCGAATTTGGCACCGGCGCGCTCAAAATCACCCCCGGACACGACCCCCACGACTACGAAATCGGCATGCGCCACAACCTCCCCATCATCAACATTTTTGACGAAGAAACGCGCATCAACGAAAACGGCGGTCCCTACGCCGGGCTTGACCGCTTTGAAGCCCGCAAAAAACTGTGGGAAGACATGCGCGCCGCTGGTCTGGTCATCAAAGAAGAGCCCTACATGCACCAAGTGCCGGTTTCGCAGCGCGGCGGCACGCTCATTGAGCCGATGATTTCCACGCAATGGTTCGTAAAAATCAAGCCGCTTGCCGAAACCGCCCTCCAAGCCGTGCGTGAAGGCAAAATCCGCATCATCCCCGAGCGCTTTGAGAAAGTGTATTTCCACTGGCTGGAAAACATCCGCGACTGGTGCATCAGCCGCCAACTGTGGTGGGGGCACCGCATCCCCGCTTGGTATGGCCCCGACGGCGAGGTTTTCGTAGCCCACGACGAGCAAGAGGCCCACGCGCAAGCCGAAAAGCACTACGGGCATCCGGTTGAATTGACCCAAGACCCCGACGTGCTTGACACTTGGTTCTCGTCGGGCTTGTGGCCGTTCTCCACTTTGGGCTGGCCTGAAGAGACGCCCGATTACCGCTATTTTTACCCAACCAGCGTGATGGAAACGGGCTACGACATCCTTTTCTTCTGGGTTGCCCGGATGATTATGATGGGGCTGGAATTTACCGGCAAGGAGCCCTTCCACACCGTTTATCTGCATGGCTTGGTGCGCGATGAACACGGGCAGAAAATGTCCAAAACCAAAGGCAATGTGATTGACCCGCTGGTGGTGATGGATGAACTCGGCACCGACGCGCTCCGTTTCACCCTGTTGGTCGGCTCCAGCCCCGGCAACGACATGAACCTCAGCCTCAAGAAAGTGGAAGCCAACCGCAATTTCGCCAACAAAGTGTGGAACGCGGGGCGCTTCGTAATCGGAGCGCTGGAAAAAGCCCCTGACCGCCGCGAAAATGAGGTGGACTGGACTTTAGCCGATTCGTGGATTTGGGCGCGCCTGCAAGACCTAATCCGCCGCGTCAACCGCCTTTTTGACGCCTACCAATTCGGCGAAGCCGGACGCCAAATTTACGACTTTTTCTGGGGCGAGTTTGCCGATTGGTATGTGGAAATTGCCAAACTCCAACTTGCAGAAGGCGGCGACCGCGCCTTCACAACCGCGCAGACTTTGGTCAAAGTGCTGGATGCCAGCCTGCGCCTGCTGCACCCCTTCACGCCGTTTGTGACCGAAGCCTTATGGGGACATCTGAAGCAAGCGGTGGCGCAACGCTACGGTGCGGAACACCCCGATTTCACCCCAGCGGGGGGCTGGCCTGAGGCGCTCATCGTTGCTCCTTGGCCTGAAAGCCGCGCTCCCGAGGGCTGGGAAGAGGGCAAAGTCGCCGAGTTCAGCGTTTTCCAAAGCGTGGTGCGTGCAATCCGCAACCTGCGCGCTGAGAAAAAGGTGAAGCCCGGTGTGAAAATCGGCGCTACCATAGCGGCAGGCGCGCACACAGCCGCCCTCCAAAGCCTTGCCAAGCCGTTAGCGGCACTGGCGCGGCTTGATCCGGCTCACCTCACCATCGCCGAAAGCCTGCTCAGCCGCCCGGCCGATAGCGTGGCGCTGGTCGCTGATACAGTGGAGATTTTCCTACCCCTTGCCGACTTGGTGGATGTTGAAGAAGAGCGCGCGCGTTTGCAAAAGGAACTTGCTCAAACGGAAGCGCAGGTTGAGCGGCTGGAAAAACTGCTTGCCAGCCCGTTTTCCGAAAAAGCGCCGCCGCCTGTGGTGCAAAAAGAGCGCGACAAACTCGCTCGCGCCAAAGCCCAAGCCGAAAAACTGCGCAAGCAGTTGCAAGAACTCGGCTGAGGTAATAGCCCGCTTAAATTCAAAGCGCCCCGTTTTACCGGGGCGCTTTTGTGTTTACGAGTTTTTATCCGCAGATTGACACAGATTTACACCGATTGTAAAAAACCGCAGATTGCGCAGATTGCGCAGAAAAATCTGTGCTAATCCGCGATCCGTGGTTTTCTCCCTGCGTCTCTGGGCGAGGCGATGCCTCGCCCCTACTCTGCGCCTTTGCGCATTTCCCAGCGGCTGAATGGTTACCTGCAGTTTATGTTTTGCGGTGCTCCTTCTCGGCGCTTTGGTCGCCGCGGAGCAGTTTGACCGCGTGGGGCAGCACGGGGGCAATGACGGCGAAGTTTTCCATCGCGGCTTTGGGGCTGCCGGGCAGGTTGACGATGAGGGTTTGGCCGCGAATGCCCGCCACGGCGCGGGAAAGCATGGCGTGCGGCGTGATTTGCAGGCTCACGGCGCGCATGGCTTCGGCAAGGCCGGGGGCAAGGCGTTCCACCACCGCGCGGGTGGCTTCGGGGGTGACGTCGCGCGGCGCAAAGCCCGTGCCGCCAGTGGTCAGGATGACGTCGTAGGCGTCGCTGTCGGCCCAGCGGGCTAACGTGTCGCGCAGGGTTGGCAGGTCGTCGGGTAGGATAGCGGTATGAGCGACGTGCCAGCCGTTGGCGCGCACCGCGTCGGCTAAGGCAGGGCCGGAGCGGTCTTCGCGCTCGCCGCGGGCCGAACGGTCGGAGATGGTGAGGATGGCAAAACGGAGCATAGGCAAATTAACGCAGAGGTGCGGAGAGAAAACCACAGATTACACAGATTAGCACAGATTAGCGCAGAAGAGAAGATTAGCGATTTAGGATTTGCGGTATCCCCTGGAATCGGTGTAAATCTGTGTCAATCTGTGGATAACAACGCCAAGGACGCCAAGAAATTAACGCAGAGGCGCAGAGAAAACAGAGACGCAAAGAGATTAACGCCAAGGGCGCCAAGGACACAAAGAACGCCAAGGAATTAACGCAGAGGCGCAAAGAAAACAGAGACGCAAAGAGATTAACGCCAAGGACGCCAAGGACACAGAGGACGCCAAGAAATTAACGCAGAGGCGCAGAGAAAACAGAGACGCAAAGAGATTAACGCCAAGGGCGCCAAGGACACAAAGAACGCCAAGAAATTAACGCAGAGGCGCAGAGAAAACAGAGGCGCAAAGAGATTAACGCCAAGGACGCCAAGGACGCCAAGGACACAGAGGACGCCAAGAAAAAATTCTGTGTTCTCTGCAAATTTCTGTGTTTTCTGTGGTTTCAACCTTCTAATCTGTGTAAATCTGTGAATAGTAACGCAAAGAGCGCAAAGGAAAAATTTTTCTGCTGTGTTTTCTGTGGTTTTCTCTCTCAATCGGTAGATTGTTCGCTCGGTTGGATAAGGTTTTTGGCGAGGGTGATCACGGGCATTTCTTCCCAACCGCGCTTGTGGTAAAAGGCAAGGGCTTCTTCTTCGCCGGGGACGACCATAAGGTAGGCACGCAGGCAGCCTTTGGCGCGCAAGCGCGCCTCAATTTCATCCATCAAAGCCGAGCCAATGCCGTGTTTGCGGTAAGGAGCGGCTACGGCGAGGTGGTAAATCAGCCCGCGCCGCCCGTCAAACCCTGCCATCACCGCGCCGATAATTTCGCCTTTCTCATTTTCGGCCACGATGAACAGGTCGGGGTCGCGGGCGACTTTTTTGGCAATTTCCTTGGGCTCGTCGGAAACGCGCAGTTGGATGCCGGGCCCCGCGTGCGCCCAGAGGTCGTACACCGCGAGGTAATCTTCAGGGAACCGGAAGGTGCGGATGGTGAAGTTCATGAGGTTGGTTTGATTCCCGAAAGGTGTGTTACAATGTACTTACAGAGTAAGACGAAGGAGGCTGGCATGTCCAAGAGTGTTACGCTTTCGGTGCGGATGGACCCTGAGTTGAAGCGGAAGGCCGACGAAATCTTCCGGCGGCTTGGTTTGACTGCTTCGCAAGCCATTGTATTGTTCTACAAGCAGGTTGAACTGCAACAAGGATTGCCCTTCGCCGTGCGGCTGCCCAATGCTACCACGCGTAAGGCGTTAGAAGAAGCACAAGAGCGGCGCAATCTTAAGGATTTTGAAAACGTGGATGACCTGTTTGAGGATCTGGAGCATTGAGCAGAATCATCAG
The DNA here is from genome assembly GCA_027044735.1 of Anaerolineales bacterium. Classification (GTDB taxonomy): domain Bacteria; phylum Chloroflexota; class Anaerolineae; order Anaerolineales; family DRMV01; genus JALUBW01. The sequence goes on along the minus strand of JALUBW010000169.1, from coordinate 5,598 downwards.
GCGTACCACGCAGTTCAAGCGTGATTACAAGCGCATGAAAAGGCGCGGCAAGGATTTGGAGCAGTTGCGCACCGTGATCCAAAAGTTAGCGCAAGGGCAGCCGTTGGAAGACCGCTATCGTGACCATCCGCTGCTGGGAGGGTATCGTGGCACTCGCGAGTGCCACATTGAACCGGACTGGCTCCTGGTTTATGAAGTGACCGAGGAGAAACTTGTCCTTATCCGCACGGGTAGCCATACGGATTTGTTTGGGTAACTTTTCATTCCTCCAACCCCACCACCGGCTTCCAAGGGTCGGTGAGGCCTTCTTCGGTGACGCCGAAGAAGTAGCGGTTGCCTTCGGGGGTGCGTTGCACCAGGTCAAAGTGCCAGCGTTTGCCTTGTTTGTATTTGCGCATCACGCCGCGGTCGCCTTCCCAGTGCACGCCGCGCATTTTGCTGATGTCCGCGGGCAGTTTGTCGTATTGGCTGATGGCGTAATGCCACAGCCGCCGCGCCGACGAGGTGGTCACGTTTTTCACCACGTTGCCGTTGCGCAGGTCGCGCAGGGTGTAGTAGCGCGTGCCCTCGCGCTCGGTGACCGAAACGACCTCCACACCGGTGCGCGGTGCGTCTTTGGGCAGCGGCGGCACCCCTTCCGAAACCGGCTCAATCAGCGCTTTGGCCTTCGCCGCGCCGCCGGAGGTGGTTTTGGCCGCGGTTTTGCCCTTCAGCCCGCGCAGCACCAGTTCCACAATTTCGTCGCGCACCGCGAGGCCGGTTTCGCTTTCCGAGCGGATGTAGATTTTGCTGCCGTCCACCGCGTAGGGCGGCTCGCTGCCCCGCGGCACCAACACCCGCAACACCTTTTTGCCCCGCGTTTCCTGCACATCAATCGTTACATCCAGCGGCGGGATGATGCGCTCGGAAACCTGCTGGGCGAGTTCGGCGATGGCGCGTTCGGGGTTGTCGATGCCCGCGGGGGGCTTTTTGGGGTCTTTGCTCACGCCGATGTAGAGCGTGCCGCCGTTGGTGTTGGCAAAGGCGCAAATGTCGGCGATGACGGCGTAAAGCCGCCCGCCGCGCACGGTCATCTTTTCGTGGAAGTCCTGAATCAGGTTCGCGCCCTCTTCCCGCGCCTGCTGGATGAAATCGTCCTGCGCGGTGGCCTTGGGGCGATGAGGGCGATGGCGGGCGAAGTCGTTGCTCAGGAAAAGTTCCTTCAGCGCCTGAAAACTCACTTCGGGAAGGAGCACCTCGGTGGCGCGGTCGCCCACGCCAGGGTTGCGCCCCTCGCCCACTAAGCGGTGTGCATCCGAGCCTTGGATGCAGTGCATCCGCCGGGGATATTCGGGCTTGGTGCCGTTGAAAAACGCGGCGGTGGTGTGCCGCCCCTTTTTCTCAAGGTCGGTGACTTCTAAGGCGTGCAGGTGCGGGTCTTGGGTATAGGAAATTTTGGTCTGCCCCGGCACGTTGCGCGCAGCCACCCCGTTGCTGGAATTGGCGTGTGCGGCGATCACCAGCCCCCCGGCTTCGTCAATCAGCCGGTACGCGGTGAGCACGTCGCTGGTCGCACCCACGGTTGCCGAGCCTTGGTCGAGTTTTTCGGGGGGGATGTTGAGGGTGAGCAGCAGGTGCTCAATTTCCCGCACCGGCTTTTCGGGCGGGAAGATGCCCAAAATGTGAAACCCCAAGGTAGCCGTAAATTCAAAGCCGGGCAACACCAAAATTTTGTTCAGCAGGCGGCGGTATTCCTCCAGCCGCTCTTTTTCTTCGGGCAGCAGGCGGTTCAGGCTTTCCAGCAGTTCCAGTTGGCGGATTTCTTCTTGCATGTGGCGGTAGCCCGCCACGGTGTTGTGATCGGTGAAGGCGATGATGTCCAAACCGCGGACTTCAGCCCGGCGGAGGATGTCCAAGTAAGTTGCTTCGGGCTGTTGGTAGTCGCTGGATGCGGGGGTGTGAAGGTGCAAATCCATCACGTACCAACGCCGTTTAGGCGAATGTTTTCGTGCCACGGGATTCCCTCTCTGTGTCGGTGATGAGGTGAAGTCAAGAAACAAGTGCTCACCATTGGCCTAACGACAGCGCGCGACGGCCTCTCAATTTTTCTTTTCCGGCGGGAGCACTTCGCGCACCATTTTCAGCAAATCATCAATCATGTAAGGTTTTTGCAAAAAGCCGTTTGCTCCTGCGGCAAGTGCATCCTGCTCATAGTTCATTCCCGAAATCAGGATAACCCGCACATGGGCGATTTCCTCATCCGAGCGTATTTCTTTGAGAAGATCGATGCCGTTGACCTCACCCGCAAGGTGCACGTCCATCAAAACCAAATCCGGTTTTTGGCGGCGCAAATCATCAATCAAAGTCTCGGTGTTCCCCGAACCCAGCGCAATTTCAAACCCTTCCATCTCCAACAGGGTTTGAAGAAGGGAGCGCATGGTGGGGTCGTCTTCCAACAACATCACTTTAGCCATAAGAGTGTTCCTTGCGTTGAGAATCAGGCTCAGTTTGGGAATTTTCAGCGCCCTGAGGTGCAGAGGCCTTTTCGGCTTCGGGCGAAGGGGCAGGCGGCAAGGCGGCATTGAGCACGTCGTCCACCGTTTCGGCAAAGACGAAGTGGATGACCTCGCGCACTTCGTCGGGCAGGTCTTCCAGGTCGGCTTCGTTTTGTTTGGGCATAATGACGGTCTTGAGCCCTGCGCGGTGCGCGGCGAGCACTTTTTCTTTGATGCCGCCCACGGGCAACACCTGCCCGCGCAGGGTGATTTCGCCCGTCATACCCACTTCGGGCTTGACCGCACGGCCGGTGAGCAAAGAGACCAACGCGGTCGCCATCGTCACGCCCGCGGAGGGGCCGTCTTTGGGCTGCGCGCCCGCGGGCACGTGCAGGTGAATGTCGGTCTTTTCAAAAAAGTCCTCAGGAATGCCCCATTCCGTCGCCCGAGAACGGACGTAGGAAAGCGCGGCGCGCGCGGATTCCTGCATCACCTCGCCCAACGAGCCGGTGAGGATAAAGCCCTTATTGCCGGGCATTTTGGTCGCCTCAATGAAGAGGATGTCGCCGCCCGCGGGCGTCCACGCCAAGCCGATAGCCACGCCGGGGATGGATACCCGCCGTGCCACATCCTCCAGCCCATGGTAGCGCGGCCGCCCCAGAAATTCGCGCACTTTTTCGGGCGTGATTTCCACCGCCGTCGCCTTGCCCTCCGCGATTTGGCGCACCACCTTGCGGCAGATTTTGCCGATTTCCCGCTCAAGGTTGCGTACGCCCGCCTCGCGCGTGTAAGAGCGGATGATAACCCGCAGCGCCTCTTCGGTGAACGAAATTTCTTCGGGAAAGAGCCCGTTTTCGTGCACCTGCCGCGGGATCAGGTAGCCTTTGGCAATTTCCACCTTTTCGTTTTCGGTGTAGCCTGAAATCGGGATAATTTCCATCCGGTCGCGCAGGGGGGCGGGGATGTTGTCCAAATAATTGGCGGTGGTGATGAAAAGCACCTGGGAGAGGTCAAAGGCCACTTCAAGGTAGTGGTCGCGGAACTCGGTGTTTTGCTCGGGGTCAAGCACTTCCAGCAGCGCGGAGGCCGGGTCGCCGTGGAAATCAAACACCAGTTTGTCCACCTCGTCTAACATGAAGACGGGGTTGCGCGTGCCCACGCGGCGGAGCGCCTGAATGATGCGCCCCGGCATGGCGCCGATGTAGGTGCGGCGGTGGCCGCGGATTTCGGCTTCATCGCGCACGCCGCCCAACGAGACGCGCACAAATTTGCGCCCCATCGCCCGGGCAATAGACCGCCCCAACGAAGTCTTGCCCACCCCGGGCGGCCCCACAAAGCACAAAATCGCACCTTCGCGGTCGTGGCGGATGGCGTCGTCGGGCACCCGGGCTTCCAACTCTTCCTTGCGCTCTAAGCGCAGTTTGCGCACCGCGAGGTATTCCAGAATGCGGTCTTTGACGTCTTCCAGCCCGTAGTGGTCTTTATCCAGCACTTCTTTGGCGTGTTGGAGGTCTAAATTGTCTTCAGTGAGTTTGTCCCACGGAAGCGAAACCAACCAGTCCAAGTAAGTGCGGATGACGCTGTATTCCGCGGCGGCAGGTGGTAGATGGGCAAGGCGGTCTAACTCGCGCAGGGCTTGCTTTTTGGCCTCTTCGGTCATGCCGGCTTCTTCAATTTTCTGCCGAAATTCTTTGACCTCCGCGGCGTGCTCGTCTTCCTCGCCCAGTTCCCGCTTGATGGCCTTCATCTGCTCGCGCAGGAAGTATTCCTTCTGCATCTGCTCAATTTGCGAGCGGGCTTCTTTTTCAATTTTCTGCCCCAATTCCAACACTTCCCGCTCGTGGGTCAGAATGCCGAGCAGTTTGCGCAGTTTTTCGGCCACCGAGTCAAGTTCCAGAATTGCCTGCGCGTCTTCAAGGCTCATCCGCTGGAAGTTGGCGACGGTGTAAGCGAGTTGCAGCGGGTCTTCCAGCGAGAGCACCGAGGCGACCAATTCTTGGGGAATGGAAGAGACCATCTCGGCGATGGCGCGGAAACTTTCGCGCACTTGCCGCGCCAGCGCTTCAACTTCCAGCGTGTTCTCTACCGTTTCGGGGATAAGACGCACCCGCGCCACAAAGTAGGGCTCGGTTTGGGTAAATTCCAGAATTTTGAAGCGCTGTTGCCCCTGCACCAGCAGGCGCACAGTGCCGTCGGGGGCGCGGAACAGCCGGTGGATGTTGGCTACCGTGCCGACGGTGTAGAGATCATCGGGCGAAGGCTCTTCCAGTTCAGGCTTTTTGGAGGCCACCAGCCCGAGGCGGCGGTCGCCGGCAACCACCTCATCAACCAAGCGGATGGAACGCGGCAAGCCAACCGTAAGCGGCGTGCCGGTTTGCGGGTAAACCACTGTGCCGCGCAACGGCAAAATGGGGATTTCAAACTCTTCCGGTTCTTGCTTTTCGGGCTCTTGAGGCTGTTCGGCTTCGGCAGAGCCTTCCCCCTCGTTCTTTTCACCGCCAAGAATGCGGTGCAAAAAGGGAAGAACGGCTTGTTGCCAAGCCGCATCTTCTTCAAGCCACTGTGCGATGTCTTCCCAACCCATATGCCAACGCGATGCAGGCATAGGCGCTATCTCCTCTGAAATATGGGGCATTGTTTTCTACTTTTCCGCCTCGCCTTTTGGACAAAAAAACCACTGAGCACGCAAATTAACACCAACAACCCAACGACCCTACGACCTTACGACTCAACGACTCTACGACTCAACGACTCTACGACTCAACGACCCTACGACCCTACGCCCCTATTGAAACAGTATGCGTGCCACGTTTCGGCAAAGTGATTCGCAAAAAGCCATCGCGATATTCGGCTTCAACCCGCTCTTCATCAATTGCGACAGGCAAAATCACCGCGACCTGAAACTGCCCAAACGGAATTTCAAGCCTATGATATGCCGAGCCGATGTCGGGGTCGCGGCGCATTCCGCTGATGACGAGAGTTTGCCCATCCAATTGTAGGTAAAAATCTTCTGTGCGCATTCCCGCAATTTCCACGCGGACAATTAGGGCTTCTTCGGTTTCAAACACATCGGTGGGAGGGCGCCAGATGGTAGGGTTGTTTCCCCACCGTATGTCAAGCACCC
>JALUBW010000168.1 GCA_027044735.1 Anaerolineales bacterium | reverse complement strand
AGGATGATGCCGAAAGTGCCCAGCAGTTCCCGATACCAGCCGCGCGCCAGCCCGTTTATCATAAACAACAACATGCCGAGGAAGAGAAAAGCGCCAAACGTCACCATTTTTTCACCTCCAAGGCGGCCATTTCAACCAGCAAATCGGCAATGCGGCGTGCGGCATCGGGAACGGCCAGCGAGCGCATTGCCTGCGCCATTTTCTCGCGCCGCTCGGCATTTTGAACCAACGCCAGCACCCTCTCGGGCAATTCGGCAAGGCGCTCATCTTCCAAAACCTCGGCCGCCCCGCGGTCTGCCAAATATGCTGCGTTGACCCGCTGGTAGCGCCACGCGTGAGGATACGGAACGAGAATTGCAGGCAGCCCAAACAGCGGGAACTCGCCCAGCACCGAAGCACCGGCGCGCGACACCACCAAATCCGCCGAGGCCAGCGCCGCGCCCATCCGCTCGTGCAGGTAGGGGAAAGGATGGTAGCGCTCGCGCATCTCCGCAGGAAGGGCTTGCGCCGCTGCCTGCACCCTTTCCCAATCCAACTTGCCGCTGATGTGCACAATGTGCATTTGCGGCAAAAGCACTTCCAGCGAATCCAACAAAGCAAAATTGATGGAACGGGCGCCTTTGCTGCCGCCGAAAGCCAAAAGCACGAAATCCTCTTGCGGCAAACCTAAGGCCTCGCGCGCCTCAGAGCGTTTCCAGCGGGTGAGGGTAGCGCGCACAGGGTAGCCGGTTACCACAACCTTGTCGCGGTTTGGGAAAAACTGCCGCGAATCTTCGGCGGTGACGGCAATGCGGTCGGCAAAGCGCGCCAAAGTTTTCAGTGCGAGGCCGGGCTCAATATCGGGCACATAGAGCACGGTCGGGATGCGCCGACCGGCCAGCCCAACCGGCACCGCAACATAGCCACCGGTAAAAAAGAGCACATCCGGGCGGAATGAACGGAGAATTTGGTGCGCGGCGAAGTAGCCCCGTGCGAGGCGCAGAAGGTTGCCGGGCAGCCGCCGCACGCCAACGCCGTGCACCCCCGCCGCCGGAATTGTGCGGAAGGGCACCCCAGCGCGGCGCACCAGATCGGCTTCCATACCGCCTTCGCCGCCTACCCAGAGCACTTCTGCCTCATTCCCTAACGCCTGAAGCACCGACAGCGCCGGATACACGCCGCCGCCGGTTCCTCCGGCGCAAACTAACAACCGCACCGGTATCGCTCCTTTCCAAAAGTCGTTCACGAGCCGATGCCCGCCCGACGCTCAAAATAAGGCCAACCGCGCTCATCACGCTCAGCAGGTTTGAGCCACCGTAACTGATGAACGGCAGCGCATTCCCCGCCAGAGGGAGCAGGTTGAGCATCATTGCCATGTTCATAAACGCTTCAAGCCCAATCCAAAAGGCCAGCCCTGCCGCCAACAACCTGCCGAATTCATCGGGAGCGGCAAATGCAATTTTCAGGCCGCGCCAAACAATCAACCCGAACAAAACCACCATCACGGTTGCACCGAGAACACCAAATTCCTCGGCAACGACGGCGAAAATGCTGTCGGTCGGCGCAAGCGGCAGGCCGCGCACCTTTATCTGAGACTGGCCGGGGCCGACGCCAAAAATGCCGCCGCGCGCCACTGCCGCAAATGCAAGCCTTATCTGGGCAAGCGCGTGCTGGGGGTCGTTCAAGCCCGCCAAATAAGCCACCACGCGGTCATGCCCCCGCGGGTACACCATCACAAACAAACCGCCAACAACCACCATAACCACAAATGCCACCGCCAAATGCCGCAACTTTCCACCGGCGAGGAAAAACATCATCATGCCAAGGAGCACAACCGTAATGGCGGCGCTCAGGTCTGGCTCCAAAAGCACGAGGCTTGCCGTAATGCCGACCAATGCCGCCAAGGGGTATAGGCCGGTCCAGGGGTTATCCAAATGCCCTTTGCGGCGCGCCAGCCACACCGCGAGGTAGAAAATCAGCACCACTTTAGCCCATTCCGAAGGCTGAAGCGATCTGCCGCTCAAAAACCGGCCTACGGCGCGCGCATGGCCGAAAATCAGAGCCAAAAACAGCAAAATCCAAATCAAGAACAAAGCCAGCACCGCAAAACGCTGCCAAAAACGGTAATCAACGACCGCGAGCAAAACAGCCCATACCGAAGTGATAAGCACAAAGAAAAGTTGTCGGCGGAAGAGGTAAAAAGCATCGCCGCCGAGATGCCACCAAGCGAAATCGGCGCCGCTGGAATACACCATCAGCAAGCCCCAAAGGAGCAATGTCGTCACCGCAACCACCAGCCAGCCATCGGTGCCTAAAAGCCATCTGGGGATGCGGCGTCTGCTCACAGTTCGTTCACCCATTCTCTAAACCTCTCTCCGCGCTCGGCAAAGTCGCGAAATTCGTCAAAACTGGTGCCGCCCGGGGAAAGCAACACCACATCGCCGGGTTGGGAGGCATGGTAGGCGGCGCGCACGGCATCTTCTAAGGATTCGCAGCGCAGGACTGTCTCGGGCAGGTCGCCTTCGGCTTTAGAAAGTGCGTCCAAAATCAAATCCGCCGCCTCGCCGAACAGGATCAGCGCCCGCACCCGCTGCCGCACCAGCCGCGCCCATTCATCCCACGGCAGTTTTTTGTCACGCCCGCCAGCGAGGAGCACAATCGGCTCATCAAACGAGCGGATGGCGGCAATCGCCCGCTCGGGGGCGGTGGCGATGGAATCGTTGTACCAAGCCACGCCGTCCAGCACGCGCACCAGTTCCAAGCGATGGGGCACGCCGCCAAAATTTTCCACGCCAAGGCGCATGTGCTCAGCGGTCAAGCCCAAAGCCGCCGCCACCGCCGCAGCCGCAAGCACGTTGAGGGTGTTGTGCTCGCCGCGCAGGCGTATGACATCGCGGCTAAAAAGCGGGCGCACTTCCCCACCCTCGCGCAGGGCAAGCATTTGGCCGTCCAAAAAAGCGCCATCCACGCCCTCAGGCGGC
>JALUBW010000167.1 GCA_027044735.1 Anaerolineales bacterium | reverse complement strand
CGCCAACGGGCAATTTTGCCGTGGTCGCCCGAAAGGAGCACCGGCGGCACCTCCCATCCACGAAAGACGGCCGGGCGGGTGTAGTGAGGGTGCTCCAGCAAACCGGAGGCGTGGGAATCCTTATCGGGGGCGTCGGGGTCGCCTAAAACACCGGGGAGCAGGCGCGTAACAGCATCCAGCACCACCAAAGCGGCCAGTTCGCCACCGGTTAGCACGTAATCGCCAATAGAAATCTCATCGGTAACCAAGTGCTTGCGGACGCGCTCGTCAATTCCCTCATAACGGCCGCAAAGCAATGCCACATGGGGCAATTCGGCCAATTCCCGCGCCACTTTCTGGTTGAAGAGCCTGCCCTGCGGGGTAAGCAAAATCACCGGCGCTTGCGGCGGGCGGCCGAGCACACTTTCCACCGCGGCGAAGATGGGCTCGGCCTTCATCACCATCCCACCGCCGCCGCCGTAAGGCTCATCGTCCACGGTGTGGTGCTTGTCGGGCGCCCAATCGCGGATGTTGTGCAAGTGAACTTCAAGCGCCCCCGATTTCCGCGCGCGCCCGATAATGCTCACATCAATGTAAGGGTGAAACACCTCAGGGAAAAGGGTGAAAATATCAAAACGCATCGGTCACTCAAACTCTATCGCCTGTCCCAAGTTTTGCGCTTTGGCGTTTCGGACTGCCGCCAAAGCAGCCATCGCATCTTGCACGGCAACGCCCACCGATTTGAAAAAAGTAATCTGGTCGGCAGCGGTGCGCCCTTCCTTGCGCCCCAGCAAAATTTCGCCCAGTTCGGCGTGGATGTGCTCAGGGGTGATAATGCCAGCCTCAATTGGCTGAATCAAATCTCCGGCCTCGGTAAGCGCCGCCTCGCGGGAATCCACCACCACCAACGCCCGCGCCACCGTCTCGGGCGGCACTTCGGCCATTTGAGGCGTGTAAGCGCCGATACCGTTGATGTGCACGCCGGGCTTCAAATCGGCATCGTCAAACACAGGCTTGGAAGAAATGGTGGCGGTGCAAATCACGTCGGCCTCACGCACCGCCTCGCGCGGAGTTTCGGCCACGCGCACATCGTGGGGAATTGGGCCAAAACCGGCCAACTCGGCGGCAAAAGCCTCGGCGCGCTCGCGGCCGATGTCATACACCCACACACGTTCAATCGGGCGCACCGTGCAAACCGCTTCGGCCTGCGTGCGCCCCTGAACGCCTGCGCCAAAAACGGCCAAAACACGGCTATCAGGACGGGCAAGCACCTCCGTAGCCGCGCCAGAAGCCGCCCCAGTGCGCAGCGCCGTCAGCGTGCCGCCCTCCAAGAGCGCAATCGGCCGGCCGGTATCCGGCTCAAGCACCAACACGGCGGCGTAAATGGTCGGCATGCCGCGCTCGGGGTTGTGCGGAAAAACCGAAACCACTTTCACTGCCAGCGCCTCTTCTTCGCCGCCAACAAATGCGGGCATAAACAGGCTCACACCATCATGCGGTGCAACCGGCAACGAAAGCCGCAAAGGCACTTCGGCATTCCCAGACGAAAGAGCGCGATAGGCTTCTTTCACGGCTTCAATCGCCTCACGCATAGGCAAGGCCTGCCGAACTTCCTCTCTGCTAAGCACTAACACCGCTCACCTCCTTCACCACTGTCGGCCAAACTCCTCCACGCGCTTGAGTTCGGCAAGGGTGCCGCCGAGCGCGGTTTCGGGGTCGGCCTGCCCTACTGCTTTGATGGCATCGCACACGGCCTCAAAAGCCTGCAAATCCCACCAATTGGAATGCAAAAGGGCAATATCGCCGCGGCGGATAATCTTGGCCGAGGCCGCGATTTTCTTCCAAATTTTGGAAAAAAGCGGCTCCTTGAGCGCCTCTTGCGGGCGGTCGTAAGCATGGTATTTGGTCAGGATTTCGCCCTCGTCCCAGGTCCATTCCACCACCGTGTAGCCGAGGTCGGAAAGGACACGATGGACGCGTGGCGTATTTTTGCCTGCGCCAAACGGAATGCGAAAATAAGGGTAACGGGCCTTGACGGTGCGCAAAAAATCCTTACCCATAGCCTTGGCAATTTCCCGTTCCCAGCCAAGCACCTCCTCGGCAATTTGTTTGGCGCTCAAACGGGTGAAATACGGGTGCGAATAGGAATGGTTGCAAATAATGCAACCCATATCCACCAGTTCTTCAAGGATGTTGCGGCCTTCGTAATTGGCAAGGATGCTCACCATGCGCCCCATCGGGAAAAAGGCAATTGGACAGTTTTTGCGTTTGATGATGTCTACCATTGGGACAAAAGTTTGGGAATAGCCGTCATCAACCGTCAGAAGAGCGCCAAAACGCGGGTCAAGGGAAGTAATTTTGAACATTTCCCGCGGCTGGGCAATCACAGCCGATGATAGCCGTGCTTCAGTTCCAAGAGCCAAAGCAACACCACCGACCCCCAACAGCCGCAAGAAATCTCGCCGAGAAATCGCCATAAGGCCTCCGAAAACTTATTGAGAAGGGCAAAAATCGGTTAACGAGTAATTACCTACGCGAGTGTGAGTGCAATATGCTATTTTGGGGCTTGCTTTTCCCAAAAAGTCGCCGTAGGGCGACTTCGCAAGCGGTAGGTGCAGTTTCAACTGCCACCGCTTGCGCCCGGCGACTGAAGTCACGGGCTACAAGTTGCGAAGTCCACCTGCGTGGACTTTACTTGCTCCGCGGTGAAGAGTTTGCCTTCGCTTACGGGCCGGGTAGGTAGTTACTGCATAATCAACCCTGATAGCTGGTTTAGGCCCTTTGCAACTTAGCGCCCAAATTTTTGATCTCTCCCTACCCCCGCTCCGGCAGGCCTCGCCTTCGCTCAGCCTGCCGGAGCCGCCCCCTTCCCTCCCTTACTAGGGGAGGGAAGGGGGCAGATGAGCCGAGCGCCAGCGAGGCTCAGCGGGGGATGGGTGAGATCTTGCCACAAGTGCGATAGATCGCACCTTTCACAATAACTGAAATCTTGTTTGAAAATGCATTACGTTAA
>JALUBW010000166.1 GCA_027044735.1 Anaerolineales bacterium | reverse complement strand
GTGCCGGTTTCTTCGGCGCGCGCTGCTGAACTCGTCAAAGTGTTTGAAAACACCTTCCGCGCGGTCAACATTGCCTTAGTGAACGAACTGGCCTTGATGTGCGACCGCATGGGGCTAAATGTGTGGGAGGTGCTGGACGCCGCTTTCACCAAGCCCTTTGGCATCATGCCTTTCTACCCCGGCCCGGGCGTGGGCGGGCACTGCATTCCCCTTGACCCGCACTACCTTGAATGGAAAGCGCGTGAATACAACTTCCGCACCCGCTTCATTGGCTTGGCGGGCGAAATCAACCGCAGCATGCCGCATTTTGTGCGTGAAAAAGCGTGGCGTCTGCTCAACGAAGTCGGCAAAGCGCCCTCCCGTTCCCGCATTCTTGTGCTTGGCATTGCCTACAAAAACGATATCAGCGACTGGCGCGAATCTCCGGCGCTGGACGTCATCCGCTTGTTGCAGCAGGATGGCGCCGAGGTGCTTTACCATGACCCGTACATTCCCAGCGCTAAGCGCGCCGGCTTGGATATGGAAAGCGTGCCGCTCACGGCAGAACTTTTGGAGGGGGTGGATTTGGTGATTATCACGACCGGACACCGCGCGGTGGACTACCGCTTTGTAGTGGAGCACGCTCCACGCGTTTTGGATACTCGGTATGCCACACGCGGCATTTCAAGCCCTAAAGTGGAGTTGCTATGAAAAAGTTTGCGCTTACCGGTTTAGCCGGTTATATTGCCCCGCGCCACCTGCGCGCCATCCGCGACACCGGCAACACCCTCGCGGCGGCGTTGGATGTTTCCGATTCGGTGGGGATTATTGATTCCTTCTTCCCCGATGCCGAATTTTTCACCGAGCCCGAGGCTTTTGAGGCCTTTTTGGAGGCTGAGCGCTACCGCGGTGAGGGAATAGACTATCTTTCCATTTGCACCCCGAACTACCTCCATGCTCCTCACATTCGTATGGCGTTCCGCTTGGGCGCCGATGCCATTTGCGAAAAGCCGCTGGTGCTCACCACGGCAGAAATTGACGCGCTGCGCGAAATGGAAGAGCGCACCGGCAAGCGCGTCTGGACGATTTTGCAACTGCGGGTGCACCCTGCCCTGCTGGCGCTCCGTGAGCGTATGGCTTCCCGCGAGGATGAGGCCGATGTGCTTCTCACCTACATCACCGGCCGCGGCAAATGGTATCACCGCAGTTGGAAAGTGCGCGAAGACCTCAGCGGTGGGCTGGCGGCAAACATCGGCGTCCACTTTTTTGATATGCTTTCGTGGTTCTTTGGCCCTGCTCAACACATGGAAGTGCACCTGCGCGAACAAACCCGCATGGCCGGTTTTATGCAACTGGAGCGTGCGCGCGTCCGCTGGTTCCTTTCCATCAACTTGGACGACGTGCCCGAAAAAGTCCGAGCGCAAGGCCAGCGCACCTACCGCTCCATCACCATTGAAGGCGAAGAAGTGGAGTTCTCGGGCGGCTTCACCGACTTGCACACCACCGTTTACCAGCGCACCCTCAACGGGCAGGGCTTTGGCTTGGACGATGCGGCCGAGGCGATCCGCATTACCGAATACCTGCGGCGCGCCGAGGTTGTGAGCGCCGAACTGGCGCGGCGGCATCCTTTCCTCAAGGAGTGATTTGTGGCCGAATCTTGGTGGAAGCACGAAAGCGCCTATGTGGATGAAGGCGCTAAAGTAGGCGCGGGCACAAAAATTTGGCATTTTTCGCACGTGATGGCCGGCGCGGAAATCGGCGAGCACTGCACGCTTGGGCAAAATGTGTTCGTCGCCCGCAGGGTGAAAATTGGCAATCACTGCAAAATTCAAAACAACGTTTCGGTGTACGAAGGGGTAATTCTGGAGGATTACGTCTTTTGTGGCCCGAGCATGGTGTTTACCAATGTGAAGACGCCGCGCTCGGCCTTTCCGCGCAACACGGCCGAAGATTACCTCACCACGCTTGTCAAGCGCGGCGCGAGCATAGGCGCAAACGCCACGGTGGTCTGCGGAGTCACCATTGGGGAATGGGCTTTTGTGGCTGCCGGGGCGGTGGTGACAAAAGACGTCCCCGATTATGCCTTGGTGGCTGGCGTTCCCGCCCGCATTATCGGTTGGGCTTGCCGTTGCGGCGTGCCCCTGCATTTTGAGGGCGATGAAGCCGTTTGCCGCGAATGTGGGCGGCGCTACCGCCGCGTTTCCAATACCCAAATTGAATATCTGCACAACCTGCTGGATGAGCCGCTATGAGCCAAATACGGATTCCGATTTACGACCCTCGCCCTGAGGTGGAAGCCCTGTGGGACGAACTGCACGAGGCCATAGACGGGGTGCTGCGTTCCGGGCGCTTCATCTTGGGCCCTGAAGTGGAAGCATTTGAGCAAGAAGTGGCCGAATATCTTGGCGTGCGCTATGCCGTGGGTGTCAATTCGGGCACCGACGCGCTTGTGATCGCGCTGCGTGCTTTGGGCATTGGCCCCGGCGATCAGGTCATCACCACACCTTTCACTTTTTTCGCCACTGCCGAGGCCATAAGCGCGGTCGGTGCAACGCCGGTGTTCGTGGATATTGACCCCAACACCTTCAACATATCCCCGGCGGCTGTTGAAAAGGCGATAACGCCGCGCACAAAAGCCATCCTGCCGGTGCACCTTTACGGCCAAGCGGCTGATATGGGGCCGATTTTGGAACTTGCCCATGCTCACGGCTTGAAAGTGCTGGAAGACGTCGCTCAGGCTTTTGGCGGCGAGTACAAAGGCCGCAAACTTGGCGCGTTGGGCGATGCGGGCGCTTTTTCGTTCTTCCCGACCAAAAACTTGGGCGGTTTTGGCGATGGTGGGCTTGTTGCCACCGACGATCCCGAAGTGGCCGAGACGGCGCGGGTGCTGCGGGCGCATGGCGCGCGCAAGAAGTACCACAACGAAGTGTTGGGCTACAATTCGCGGCTGGATGCCCTGCAAGCGGCGGCTTTGCGCGTCAAACTGCGTCACATTGACGAATGGAATGCGCGGCGGCGGGCGGTGGCAGCGC
>JALUBW010000165.1 GCA_027044735.1 Anaerolineales bacterium | reverse complement strand
AAGGTGGCGGATTGCACGTGGGCGTCTGCGGGCAGGTGGATTCCGGTGAAACTGAGCACAATGCCCGCCTGCTCTTGGCCGTTCTGCCGCGCCACGACCAGGGTCGGGTCACTACCCAAGGGGGCGGCTTGGCCTTGCTGCAGCGTGGCGTCTCGGGCTCGGCTCAGCGCGCCTTTGGAGAAGCCCCCAAACCGTTCACGCAAAATTCATGGGGCAGGTATCTTCTGCTGGACGATAACCTCACATTCCCTCATCCGTTCGTCCAACCTTTGCGCCACACGAGCAAAATCGTCCAGACTCATGTACGGCGCAGACTGCCAGGTGCTGAATTTCATCAGCAAGACGCCATAACGCGCCCAAATCTTGCAAATGGTTATGGGGGAACGGCTCACGGGCGCGCCCTCGATTTGAGCACAAGCAGCACGCCAGGCGTCGGCTGAAAGGTCGAGAGGGTATTGAGGCTCTTCCCAGGGCGTCAACGTTCCCTGGTGGAATATCCCGGGCCCGCGGCGCTCGAATTCCTTCGCCGCTTTTTGCTCATTCTGATACAAGAATACATTCTGATAGGCCTTTGCACCGTACTCTCCAACCCCCGGATAGTTGAACACCACGGTGACCCCGCCCATGGCACACCCGGGCAGCGTGCGATCTGGCAAGTCGTAAGGCATGGGCCCTTCCGCAATCTCCCACCCTTGAGGCAAAGCCGACGCCGAGATAAGGCATTCGCGGAGCACCTTTTCTACTTGGGCGCGACCTTCGTCTCTGCAGCATCCGCTCCCCAAAACCACGCCCAGAAGCATGACCATGACGAGGAAAAATCTTTTCCAACCTGGGGGCGATGGGTGAAACGACATTACTCACCTCCTGAGTCGCCGTCTTCCATTTTGATCCGCGGTAACATGGGCGCATACTCATCGAACACCTGCCAAAACTTTTTCATGTCCACATTCAGTCTGTATTCATCATACAGAGCCATCCCGAGTTTGATTGCAGCCTGGTCGTATGGGTCGTCGAAGAAAGTGCGCCAGAGTTCGGGCTTGAGCCCGTTGGCTCTGATATGAGCCCATCCGGCCCCGGCGAGCAGTTCCAGGGGGGTGAACCCCGCCGCCCGCCCTACGTAGCCGTAATGAATGTTAGACCAGATGTCGAAGCGGTACCTGTACCCCTTACGATATGCTGAATAACCATCGCCATATTTCTCCGTAATCTCTTCCTTGTGGTCCCACAGCGCGTTGTTGTCTACCAGGGCGCGCCATTGTGCGTAAGGCGTCTTCCGCTCCAGGGCACCAGCGCCGCACGCTCCAACGCCATATATCCCCAAGAGGCATCCTACCAAAGATATATTCGACGCCCATACTCGCCAGCGGATCTCTTTGACCACGTCGCTTTGTGCGTGGGGCAACATTTCGTCGTAAAGGAGCCAGTGAACAACCTCCTCAGCGGGCACAGGCTCGTCGTGAGGAGGGGCTGGGGGAACCGGCCAGCCATCAGGGCGCGGGAGAGACGGCCACCCATCAGGATGGGGAAGCACGCGATGCCAATCATGCCCCGTAGGGTCATTGTACCGCAACGGGTTGTTGAGCACATAACTGTAGCGGTTCAGCGCCTGGGGGTCCCCCGGCTCGGGGACGATGGTGTCGGGCTGGATGAAGCGGCCCAGGGCCGGGTCGTAGTAGCGGGCGCGGTAGTCGTAGAGGCCTAAGACGGCGTCCCAGCGCTGGCCGGTGTATTGGCGGTCGGTGGGTAGGGGCGTGTGGGTGCGCCAGCGCACGCCGCCAAAGGGCAGGTAGCGCTGCTGGGCCACCACTTCGCCCGTAGCGGCCGAGACCACCAGGCTGGTGCTGCCCAGATGGTCGCCGAAGAGGTAGTACAGGGCCCCGTCTTCCCGCAGGGCCACGGGTTGGCCGTTTACCAGGTAATAGCGTTTTTCGTGGGTTTCGTTCGGAATCAGGGTGTAGGTGATGGCCAATTGGGGCGGGTGATTCGATTCCCGAGACCCAAACACCGCGGTTCCGTTGCCATGGCCGTACATCACTTTGAAGCGGTAGGTCTTCCCCGGTTGCGGCGGTTGGCTTCGCACGATGCCGGTCACATCCCACGCCACCGGCGCCCAGCGGGGGGAAGGCGGGTCGTTCAGAACCTGGGCGAGGGAAACGGTGTCGGCCGCTCGGCCGGCCCGGTCGTCGGGCACGCCATTGGCGCCCGGCGCGCCCCAGTTTTGGCGGGCTGAGGCGCGGGTCCAGGTTGCTTCGTGTTCCGACCATGCTCTGTGCAGAGCGTAAACGCTTACCTGGCTTTCTTGATCCACCGCGGTGTGCTGGATATCCAGCATCATGGCCAAGGTGGCGGATTGCACGTGGGCGTCTGCGGGCAGGTGGATTCCGGTGAAACTGAGCACAATGCCCGCCTGCTCTTGGCCGTTCTGCCGCGCCACGACCAGGGTCGGGTCACTACCCAAGGGGGCGGCTTGGCCTTGCTGCAGCGTGGCGTCTCGGGCTCGGCTCAGCGCGCCTTTGGAGAAGCCCCCAAACCGTTCACGCAAAATTCATGGGGCAGGTATCTTCTGCTGGACGATAACCTCACATTCCCGCATCCGTTCGTCCAACCTTTGCGCCACACGAGCAAAATCGTCCATGCTCATGTACGGCGAGGACTGCCAGGTGCTGAACTCCGTCAGCAAGGCGCCATAACGCGCCCAAATCCCACAAACGGTGATTGGGGAACGGCTTACGGGAGCGCCATCGATTTGAGCGCAAGCAGCACGCCAGGCGTCGGCGGAAAGGTTAAGGGGGCGTCGGGGTTCTTCCCATGGCGTCAGCGCCCACTGCCCGAAAACCTCTGGCTCGCGGCGCTCAAATTCCTTGACTGCTTTTTGCTCGTTCTGATACAAGAATATATGCTGGTAGGCGTGCGCGCCGTACTCCCCCACCCCCGGATAGTTGAACGCCACGGTGACCCCGCCCATGGCACACCCGGGTAGCGTGCGATCTGGCAAGTCGTAAGGTCCGGGCC